>CADBMG010000083.1 GCA_902795745.1 uncultured Pseudomonadota bacterium | reverse complement strand
TTGTAGTAATATCACACCATGATCAAAGTTCTATTCGTTTGTCTTGGAAATATTTGTCGGTCGCCGATGGCGGAGTTTGTGATGAAAAAAGGGACCCAAACGCGTGGGTCCCTTTTTGTTAATGTTCCGGATTTATTAATGCATCGTTGAAATAACGTCGTCAGTAATATCAATACCTCCTTCAACAACACTATCCGGAGATAAAATTACCTTAATACCTTTTCTACCGGCGACAGTAACTGATGTTTCACGAATGGCCTGATCCAAAGTACGCAAAGCATTCAAATATTGTTGATCGAATTCATCTTTTTGTTTATTAATTTCCGCCAAGTAAACTTCGGAAAGTTTCTTTCTATTGTCTTCGTTTGTTTCAGTTTTAAGTCTGTTTTCGGCTTCTTCCGTCATTTTACGTAAATGATCCAACTGCCCGTCACGAACCTCACGTAAGGCTATGGCACTCTTGGCAGAATTGGCCACACGGTCAATATCAACAATAGCTACCTTTCCACTGCCGCCTGTCGCTTTATAAGTAACAAAAGAACTTGTTACAGCGGCTAAAATAGCAATTATAATCATCAAGCCGTAACTGACACCGATTTCACTTTCAAACTTAGACATATTAATTCTCCTCAATAATCCTTTTGCTGTCATATTAGCGTCTTTTTTACTAATTTCAAGACTTTTAAATAAAAAAATATTTTTTGCTATTGACGCTAAAACAAAATTGATTATCCTGATGATATTACTAAAAAAAATAAGGTATGAAAAAGAGAAAATAAATAATGTATACCCCTAATGATTTAGCTATCTATATCCATTGGCCTTTTTGCAAAAGCAAATGCCCTTACTGTGATTTTTACAGCGTTGTAAATCCAAGCATAGACCAAGATGTATTGGTTAAGGAATATATTGAAGCTCTGCTTAAATATTATGATTTAGCCTCTGAAAGATATGTTAAATCTATTTTTTTCGGAGGAGGAACTCCTTCACTGATAAAGCCTAAAAACGTGGCAAAAATTATTGATTTTATATGTTCAAAATGGAAAAACTATGACAATATTGAAATCAGTTTGGAAGCTAATCCGAACAGCCGTTACAATTCTATATTTTCCGATTTCAAAAATGCCGGAATCAATCGTCTTTCACTCGGCGTTCAAGCTTTGAATGAAGATGATTTACATTTTTTTGGACGTACGCACAATCTGGCAACAGCAAGGCTATGTCTGGAAGAAATCGTCAAAACTTTCGATAATCACTCCGCTGATTTAATTTATGCCAGACCGCACCAAAATATGAATGAATGGCAAAAGGAACTATGTGAAATATGCGGATACGGATTAAAACACATTTCCCTTTATCAATTGACAATTGAAGAAAATACCGTTTTTGCCCGCAAAGGCATTCACCCCTTAAAAGATGATGAAGCGGTCCAAATGTATAACTTCACAAGGCAATTTTTAGCTGACCATGGCTATAAACATTATGAAGTATCCAACTTTGCGCAAAATGATTATGAATCGCGGCATAACATGACTTATTGGCAAGGAGGTGATTATTTGGGAATCGGAAAAACGGCACACGGCAGATTATATCTTAACAATCAGCATATCGCTACCGAATACCCGTTCATCCACACTCCAATCACTGCCGATGAACGAGCAGAAGAACTGTTGTTGATGGGATTACGCTTAACACAAGGAATAAACAAAGCAAATTTCAAGAAAATTTGCGGTATAAATTTGGATAGCTTTATAAACCAAAACAAAGCACAACAATTGCGAGAAATGAATTTGCTGGAAGAAAGCGCTGATTTTTTACGTGTTTCGTACGACGGAATGCTTTTTCTTGATGAAATAATCAGAGAGCTATGTTATAAATAAGCTGCAAACCTCGGCTTAGTTGGCATTGTGCTAATAAACCCTGAGCCTAGAGGTTTTCAAATAGAAACCTGAGCCATGTAAGCTAATTTTTTTTATGTTTGAATTGTATATTAAATATCTTGTGTATAAGTCAGCGGATAAGTCAAAAATAGGCTTGAACTTTTTTAAATGTTAATGAATCCTTAACACGTGAATTGTGAAAGGATGTCAGTTTATGCAAGATTTTTCAGATTTAGCAACGGCTCAAACAGGAGATATTTTGGTTTCGGCTTACCATGAGCCTTTGGAGGCAGATAATTCTCCTACCAAAGCATGGATTTATTGCCTGAGAATTGAAAATAATTCCGGTTATCGTGTGAAATTACTGAAAAAAGATTTTTGCATTACCGACAATAACGGACGGAACTATTTTGAGAAAAGCGAAGGATTTCACTGTGAATTACCAATTTTAGAGGCCGGTGAATGTTTTGAATTCGAAGATACAATCTCCATTAACGCGCAAGCGGCAGCTCTGTACGGCAATTGCATTGCTCAAGATGAAAATGGTAATATGCTAAAAATTAAGCTGCCAATTATGCAATTGACAGCCGTAGAAAAAGAAAACAATATTTTTTATCATTAGAACGATGTCACCGAGTTGTCATCCTTTATGTACATATTCAGATAATTGTGAATACTGTCGTTCATTTTTTCATCAAAGGCACGGAACAGATTTATAACCATTTCGTTCCAGTATTTTTCTTTATCTTCAATGCTTGTATCTACCGGAATTGTCAAGTCACGATAGCCGGTAACCGAAGTTTGAGCCGATGCTTTATTATCAATAACTTTCAATACAACCGTTAAATTTGCATGGTAGTGTAACCCGTCTTTTTGCAAAAGTTGCTCAGCTTTAACTTCTTCTTCGGTAACACTCGCATCTTTAATAATGAACTCTGCTATGCGATTGGTATTATGATCTACTGCATCCAAACGCTCTTTTGCCCATGTTTTGGCTGTACGCTCAATGGAAACAGGAAATAAATGTTCAACATTCGGACGAACGAACGAAGGAGTAAATTCCGATTTAACATCAATATTTTTAACCATCAAAGGAATCGGTGCTTTGTTATCAAAATGCAAGTCACTGAAACGTTCAGGTGCTGCTTTTTCATTATTCATTGAAGCGCAGGCACTGAACATCAAAACTGCTATCGCTGCGCAAAAAACTTTGATAATGTTTTTCATTTTTGTTCCTTTTGTTAAATGTTACACTTTTTATTTAATTTAGTAGCCAATGTTTAAGATATATTTAATTTTTCAATATCATTACTTTGCCCGATTAAATGTTGAAAAATTACAACTTGCAAAATATCGCTAAGTTATCTATAAATAAATATTATTTTAACACTTTTCACTTATTGTGTATGCAGGATAGTCTGAAAGGGCATAAAAAATGGATAGAAAAAGTGCATTTTTATTATTTACATCCGTTGCTATTTTGAGCGGATGCATGGGGCGTGCGCAGTACGAAACAGAAGATATGTATGGGTTATCACCACATTGTCGACAAGAAACCACAGTTGCGGTTTATGATAAAAACGGTATGCATACTTATCCCGGATGTGCCGATTATGATTTTGTTCAGGTAGAAAGGGAATTTCCTAGCGTACCTAACAATAAATATGATGTTAATCAGGTAACAATGGAAAACCTGAACACCAGAGTATTGGCATTCTGCCGCGGTAGCGAACAGGAAATAGAAGAATGTGTTGCTACTTTGGAAGCATCTTGCTATCGTCGTATTTCAGAAATACCTCAGGTTGCGGCTAAATATGATTTATTAAAAACAGGCACATATCCGACCAGACGTTGGCGCGAAGGAGAAAAAGTACCGAGGTGGTAAGATGTTGGCGCATGTAAAAACAATAGCTTTTAATGGTTTATCGACACTTGATGTTGATTTGCAGTTGCAGATTACTTCCGGTATGCCGATGTTTGCTATTGTAGGTTTGCCGGATAAAACAATTGCCGAAAGTAAAGAACGAGTGCGTGCGGCTTTGAATACATTAGGAGTAGAATTGCCCGCCAAAAGAATTATAATCAATTTAGCTCCAGCTGATTTATTGAAAGAAGGTTCACATTTCGACTTACCGATAGCATTAGCGTTGCTTGCAGGTTTAGGTGTCGTACCGGCAGAGGAAGTAAGTAAATATGTTGTTATAGGTGAGCTTAGTTTAGATGGAAATATTTTACCTGTCAACGGTGTATTACCTGTGGCTATTCATGCCGGACGCAGCGACATGGGATTGATTTGTCCGCGATCACAAGGCAGCGAAGCGGTTTGGGCCGGCTTAAAAGATATTGTTGCAGCTCCAAGTCTGCTGAGTTTGATTAATCATTTGAAAGGCATTCAGCAACTTCCTCAACCAACGGCCAAACAAAAAAAGAGCAAAACCAGCGATTTGGATATGGCCGATGTTAAAGGACAAGAAACT
>CADBMG010000082.1 GCA_902795745.1 uncultured Pseudomonadota bacterium | reverse complement strand
TGCAATGGGGGGAGATAATTCCCCTCGTGTTGTTGTCGAGGGTATTGCTCTTGCGCATAAGAACAATCCCGATATTCAATTTTTGTTGTTTGGTGATGAAATCAAAGTTAATGATGAAATCAAACGTTTTCCGGACATGAAGAACTATTGCACGGTTATCCATTCGACTGAGTTTGTACGCAATGAGGATAAGCCTTCTCAAGTAATTCGTAACAAAAATACCAGTATGTTTATGGCAATTGATGCCGTACGTAAAGGCGATGCCAGAGCAGTTATTTCTGCCGGAAACACCGGTGCATTGATGGCAATTTCCAAAATGATTTTGAAAACTATCCAAAAAGTGCATCGTCCGGCGATTTGTACCAATATCCCGCATAAAAACGGAATGTGTGTAATGCTTGACTTAGGTGCAAATACCGAATGCAATGCCGTTAATTTGGCTGAATTTGCGATTATCGGTAATATTTTAGCCAAGCATACTTTGGAAATTGAACGTCCGAAAATTGCGCTTTTGAATATCGGTGCCGAAGAAATGAAGGGTAGGGAAGAAATCCACCAAGCGGCAAAAATGATTAAAAATACGCATTTAGATTTGAACTTTATCGGATATATCGAACCGCACCAGATTGGTGAAGGTTATGCAGATGTGATTGTTTCTGACGGTTTTACCGGCAATATAGCCCTGAAAACCATGGAGGGTACGGCAAAACTTATTTCGGGAATGCTTAAGAATACGATAAAACATTCAATTATTACCAAAATCGGTTTGCCATTCTTGTTGCCAACTCTATGGAAGTTGAAAAAGACTATGGATCCGCGTAAGTATAACGGTGCAATGTTTGTGGGTTTGAACGGTTTATCGGTCAAGAGCCACGGCGGCACGGATGCTGTCGGATTTTCTTATGCCATTAATAATGCGGCAAAATTGGTGCGCCAAGACTTTGTACAAACGATTCGCTCCGAAGTGGAACATGTTGATTTAGACGAATTATCGCAGGATATTTTATACGATGTTTATTAGAAGTGAGATGATTGGTTTCGGGCACTATTTGCCGCCGAAAATTCTGACTAATGACGATTTATCGCATATGGTTGAAACAAGCGACGAGTGGATTCGTACTCGTACCGGAATTGCCGTACGGCATATCGCGGAGAATGAGTCTACTTCTGATATAGCAGGTAAAGCAATTGCTAATGCCATCAAAAATGCCGGTTTAACGCCGCAAGATGTGGATTTATTGATTTTAGCCACAGTTACTCCCGATAATACGACTCCGTCTACCGCAACAAAAATTGCCGGAAAATTAGGTTTTCGTGCCGGTGTTCCAGCTTTTGATATTTCCGCAGCTTGTTCCGGATTTGTTTATGCACTAACACTAGCCGACAATATGATTCGTTTAGGTCAAGTTAAAACCGCCGTAATTGCCGGAGCAGAATGCTTATCGAAGATTGTGGACTGGACAGATCGTAATACCTGCGTTTTGTTCGGAGATGGGGCAGGGGCTGTAGTTTTGCGTGCCGTAAAAGGTAGCGGAACACCTGACGATACAGGAGTTTTAAGCACGTGCATTTATGCCGACGGCGGACAATATGAACATCTTAAAACGAGCGGCGGTGTTTCTACCACGCAAAATGCCGGATATGTCAGTATGGATGGTAAAGAAGTGTTTAAGCATGCAGTTGTATCACTTTCCGAGGCTGCCGAAACAGCAATGAAGTATGCTCACATCACTAAAAACGATGTTGATTGGCTGGTTCCGCATCAGGCTAATATCCGTATAATCGAAAGCGTTGGCGAGCGTTTAGGTATTGCTCCGGAAAAGGTAATTGTGACAGTCGACCATCACGGCAATACTTCTGCTGCATCAATTCCTCTTGCATTATCCGAAAACATGGAGCAAAAACGTCTACATAAGGGAGATGTTGTAGTATTAACCGCTATGGGTGCCGGATTTACATGGGGTGGCGCAGTCGTTAGATTATAAAATTAATTTTAATTTATTTCTAAAAAAATCCGCAATACGTAGAAATATTGCGGATTTTTAATTATTATTTTTTTTCTTAACGACTTTCTCTGTTTTTTGCGGCTCTTGCTTTTTGTTTTTTTGCAAAAACGGCTTCGCGTTTAGTTCGTTTATCGCTAAGTTCTTTGCTGACTTCTGCTTGATAAGTTACATTTGTATATTCGGTAACAACTTCATTATTAATCCTGCTTCGAGATTTAACAAGTGTTGCACTAAAATCTCCTCCATGCACATTGGCTAAACTCTCTTTGGCATTTGCCAAACGCGACATAACAATAACGCCACCTTCTTTTTCTCCATTCGCTTTGGCTTCTCTGCGAGCTTCAATTTGTTGCAACAGACGATTTTTAGCTTCACTGATATCGACGCTTTGGTCAAGAATATTATCAATTTCGCTACAAAATGCCTTATATGTTCGCGCTGTGGCCAAAATACGCCCAAGTCGTCTTGTCTTTTTTTCATCCATTGTATAGCTGTTGAGAAAATCAAATTGTTTTTGGGCCAATTTTTCAAATTCCGCAACATGTATCATTTCACCTTCTTGTGGTTTTAGAGACGTAAACAATTTTCTGAATTGATTATCAACCGCTGAAAATTTATCATATGCCGGATTTTTAGGTAATGACGAATACTTATAATATAACATACTGAACATATTGGTCCTTACACTAAGCGGTACATGAAAGCATTTATGTTTTTGCTGAACAATTGAACGTACTTGCACTAATGTTTCTGCCAATTTCTGCGGATCAGATTGTACTTGTTTAATTTTTTCACTGATAATTTTCACACCTTTGTGTGTCCACATAGCGTTAACACCGTATTTATCAGTAATTTCTTTAAGTGACATCTTGCCAAAATCTGACTTTTCTTTTTCATCAATAAAAGAGCTAAATCCAGTAGTATAATCTTGATTACATAATTCATCTTCAAATAGCTTACGAGCATATTGCGTACGCAATTGTTGATACAATTCGGCTCTTCTTTCTCTACCGAACGTATCACTGATTTTTTCGGCTTTTTTCTCATACTCATCATGTTTAGCGTTCAATACTTCAAAACTTGGCAGTCCGTCTTTAAACAGTTCCTTGACGACTGCAAATTCTTCTGCTGAACAATTTTTCAAAGTATCGGTCAACTGCGGATTATCCTGTCCCTCATTATCTAACAATTTTTGCCAGAGAGACTTTTGTTGCCACGGTGTTTTTACTGTATCTAAATTTTGCCCGTTTTCTCGTGCCTTGATTAAATTCTTAACATATTCACCGTAGAGATTTCCGTATTCTTTTTCCATTTTATCATATACATTCAAGAATGTACTATACATTTCTAACAGTTCTTGTGCTGTGTCCATTTTTTTCATTGCTAAACAATCATTATATTCGTTTTTCAACTTTATATAATCAGGAAAATATGAACCATTGAACTCTTTTAATGCCGCATCTGTTTGAAGTTCGGAAAATCCTTTTATTTTTTCCTTTAACTCCAAAGCCATTCCGTCTTCTTCGCTAAATTGACGTTTTAATACAGATTGTCGCTGATATGGTGTTTTAACCTGATCCAAACTCTTTCCTTGTTGTTTATGTTCCAACAAATCATAAATATATTGGGCATAAGCATACATTTTTTTATGCATCAATCCGTTTTTAGAACCTTCTATGGAGTTAATGGTAAAAGAAATCCAACGCATTTTATCGGCTTTATCTCGTGTATCGACAAATTCGGCTAAATCTTTTTGTAATTTTTTCTCATCATAATCAAAACAAGAGGCATAATTGTCTCTAATATTTTCATTCAAGGCATCATCAACCTCCCATTCAATCTCCGCTAATTCATTGGCAATATTAAAATAGTCGGAATTATATTGATTACCGCTCAATGTGTACCCTATAACATGTGGATTATCCTTAGGCGGCACAACAAATTGCAATGTTTCGATTCTTATGCTTCCTGAATAATATTCACTTTTCGCCATTGTTGTATTGATTTCTTTTTTAGCCATTATTCAATTCCTTATTATTGCGGTTTTTATTTATTATTTGTTATATTTATCTATCTCTTTGTTTTGTAAGATTTTTCAGTCCTTTTAAGGTTGTCTATAATATGCATTATGAAATATTTTTCGCTATTTGTCAATATATTTTTAACTTATGTACTTTAATGTTTTGTTTCAAATGCATAAAATTGTTAGCATTTATTTATAAGATAAATTTTTCGAAAATTATCATAATGGTATATCTGTTGCAAATAATTGAATAGGGAAAATACCTATTATTTGTATTATAAAAGGTCATCTGTAAAAAATATTTTATTTTTACCTTATCACTATATTATATTCAAATTTTTGTATAACTATAAATAAACCCGTCGAGTTTTTAATCACAGATGCATGAGAATGTTATCTTTGTCTTTCTTAATATCTTTATTGTATGAAATTATTATTAATTTTAATGATAGGGATTTGATTATTATATTTGTCGCATAATGTATATTATGTATAGTTAGATATTAATTTCTTTATTATTCCTTTTATTATCAATATATTAATCAATAAGTGCAATTTTTACGTTAATGGCAATTTTTATAAAACTATAACGATAAATAACTAACTTTTACTAAGGATCAATAATATGAATTTTGAAACTTTAGGACTATTCAGCATGTTATATTGCCTAACATATTACACTATTAAATTAGTGATGCGCTAATTAATTTTTTCGTATAAGGTTGCCGCGGTGCATTGAATATTTGTTCGGCGGCTCCTATTTCTGTAATTTTTCCGTTTTGCATAACCATTATTCGATGAGACATTGCCCGGACAGCCAACATATCGTGTGAGATAAATATATACGATAGTTGATATTTTATTTGCAATTTTTTCACTAATTCGATAATTTGAGCCTGTACTGTCACATCTAACGCCGATGTTGGCTCGTCTAAAATCACAATGCGTGGTTTTAAAACTAATGCTCGCGCCAAAGCTATTCTCTGACGCTGACCTCCTGAAAATTCATGTGGATATTTATCCAAAATATCTTCTGATAATTCAACATCTTGTAATATATCAATAATTTTTTTATTTAATTCGCTCGGACTTAAATTTTTATAGTGAACCAATAATCCTTCACCTATAATATCCCTGATATTCATTCGAGGATTTAGTGAATTATACGGATCTTGGAATACAATTTGCAGGTCTTTGCTAAATTGTTTATGTTCTTCAAATATCTTATTGTTTTTAATTAATATTTTCCCTTTATGCTTTATAAGATTAATTATAGCCATCGCCAAAGTTGTTTTACCTGATCCTGATTCTCCGACTATTCCTAATGTTTCGCCTTTATGTAAATTAAAGCATACACAATTGACAGCTTTCAAATCTTCAACAACCCTACCCCATAAATTTTTTTTCAGAGGAAATGAAACTTTGATGTTCTGCACTTTCATTATTATTTCATTTTTTATTTTTTTATCTGAATTCAATAATAAATCAGATGAAATTAACTTTTTAGTATAATCATGATGAGGATAATGGAATATTTGTTTAGATGTCCCGTATTCAACTAATTTTCCCTGATACATAACCGCTATTTTATCGGCAATTTGGTGCACTAACCGCAAATTATGACTAATAAATATAATACTCATATTTAGTCTTTGTTTTAATTCTATAAGTAAATCAATAATCTGTGCTTGAACAGTAACATCCAGCGCCGTTGTAGGTTCATCGGCTATGAGAATCTGCGGATTATTGGCTATTGCCATAGCTATCATTACTCTCTGCCGTTGACCTCCCGAAAGTTCAAACGGATAAGCATTAATACGCTGCTCAGGATTGGGGATTTTAACGGCTTTGAGCAATTTTATTGTCCTTTTTTTCACCTCGTCTTTCGTTAACTTTTGGTGCATTTGTAAGCATTCGGCAATTTGTTTGCCGATTTTATGTAGCGGATTAAGAGAAGACATCGGTTCTTGAAAAATAAAAGATATTTTGTTGCCGCGAATGCTTCGAAAATTATCTTCACTTAATCCTATAAGTTCTTGATTATTAAATATAATGGACGACTGTTCGCTATGATATGCCTTAGGATATGGCAATAAGCCCAAAATAGACAATGCCGTTACTGATTTTCCTGAGCCGGATTCTCCGACAATACCTAACACCTCACCTTGTTCAAGATTTAAACTTACATCATCAACGGCTTGAAAATACGAATTTTCTTGCTTCTTAAAATATACCGATAGATTTTTTATTCGCAATATTTTCGTCAATTGTTCTTCCTCGTATCAAATGCATCGCGAACCCCCTCACCTATAAATATCAGCATCGAAAGCAATCCCGATAAGACAATGAAAATGCTGATTCCTATCCATGGGGCTTGCAAATTATCTTTTCCCTGACGTACCAAATCGCCAAGCGAGGGATAATCGGTCGGTAATCCCAAGCCTAAGAAATCTAAGGCACTGAGTGAAGTTATGGCTTCAGCCATTATAAAAGGAATGAAGGTTATTGAGGTCACAAGAGCATTGGGCAAAATGTGGCGAAACATAATCCGTCGATTTCCCACTCCCATAACCTTCGCCGCTTTTACAAATTCAAAATTGCGCAATCGTAGAAATTCAGCACGCACCATACCGGTTAATCCGGTCCACGAAAACAGTAGCAAAATTATTAATAAACTCCAAAAAGTAGGCAAAAACACGCTGGCTATAATAATGAGAATAAATAACTGCGGTAAAGAATCCCATATTTCGATAAATCGTTGTAATATTAAGTCTGTCTTTCCGCCGAAATACCCCTGAACTGCTCCGATTACAATACCTATAAAAGAAGAAATAACCGTTAGTAAAAATGCAAAAATTACCGATAATCGAATACCATACAATATCCGCGCTAATACATCTCGCCCTTCTTCATCCGTTCCAAGCCAATGTCGACTATCCGGTGCAGAAGGTGTTGATTTTGCCAATTCATAATCTACCGTATTAAACGAATACGGTATCGGTGGCATTATCATCCAACCGTTAGCGTTAATATTTTTTCTTATTAAATTATCTTTATAATCGGCCTTGGTGGGAAAATCTCCTCCCCAAAAATCATCAGAATACGTTTGCCACGCTGGAAAATAAATATTGTTATTATATTTTATTATCAAAGGATTATCATTAGCAATTAATTCAGAACATAAAGAAATAATAAAAACAATAAAGAACAATATAAAAGCATAATATGCTCGTTTATTCTTTTTGAATTTTGCAATTTTTTCTTGCCACTGCATGGTCTATTCCATAATATTTCTTTTATTTTCCTCAGCTATATCTGTCAATCCGAAATCTTCTTCAATATCTGCATCAATATCCAGATGTTCAATCTCAATACTTTGTTCCTCCGATAAGTTATTTTCTTGTTGCCATTTGTTATACCAGTTATCAAAATCGGCGATATAATCAGCTTCTATATTACCTGTCAGATATTTCAATTTTTTGCGCAATGTTGTATATACGCTGTTGTGAATTTCTAATTTAGCCGGACGGCATGTTTTATTTGGCTGGAACAAATATTGTATTAAAATATTATTGGTTGGGCAAAAACCCATATCAACCTCATATTTTTGCATATATTTATCGTGAATTGCCATATTAACCAGACGATTAGCCATAAAATTATCAATAAATTCAGGATATTTCTTGTTCCGAAAATCATTAACCCCCGATGTTCCCTGAACAACCATTATCGTATCTTCCCATAAATTATGCTTACGTAAATTATCAATAAATTCCTCTAATTTACCGTATAAACAAAGAGTTTGTTGTAAATAAGCTTTCTGCCGCTCTAAAGTATAATCATTTTTTATCCACGGCAAATTAGCCATATCCAACCATTCTTCCTGCGGCTTTAAGCGACAATATTCGTCGTATATGTACATATTTGAAGGAATATCCGCAAAGACAAAATACGCCTGTCTGCCACTGTCCTTTTTAATATCATCAAGCAATATATCAAACGTTTTAATGGAATTAACAACATAAAGATTGTTATAATTAATTCCCACCATCGGCACCTTATCGGCATTAATAACAGAATCAAGAGTACGATAAATCGAGGTCATATCACTGAATAAATGCAAACTTGATAGCCACTCTACCAACAATATCTTAGTCTTGGCAAATGTAGAAAGTGTCATAGAATAAATATTTGTCGGTTGATTAATTTTTTCAATGCAACGATTAACGTTATATTTATGCTCTGCATGACACATATCAAAATCACGAGATTTATAAGCCGAAATCTGAAACTTATTGCGTTTAAACACATCGTATAATTGGTTATTTTTGAGATATATGTATTCGGTTCTTAAATTATTAAAACGCCAATATTCCGAAAGTATACGCGTGTTAAGTATGTGTTCATTACACTTTTTACCTGAAACAGGATTAAAACTGAGTATCATATTGTTTAAATATTCCTGCTCCGGAGCATAAGCCTGCGGATATAACTTAAAATTATTCTTTTGATAAAATCCTTGCATAATCTGCTTGGTATGCTGAGCTTCTGGAATATTCATACCATTTAAATAAGGATAAGAAACTAAATTAGGTAATAAAAAGTATATAAACCTTTTGTTTGTATCAACACTGAGTTTTTGTGTGTTATACGATTCTAAAAATTCCTGCGGTTCACTTTGACGCATATATGACACATAAACGTTAGCCAGCAAAATAACAGATGCTATTGTCAATAATCCTTTATATATTGGTTTATCTTGTGCATATACGGCATAAACCACTGCAGCCAAAATAAGTCCTAAAATATAGTGTGTTTGAATACGCACAGTTCCGATAGTAATATTTTGTTGCATTTGCGAAAATTGTGTAAATAAAATATATGTAAAGGCAAATGCCATAAAAGCGGCAAAAATATATTTCAGCTGGGCTTTTCTATGTAATAATGCTACAATTCCAGAAATAATCAGCGCAAAAAATAAAATACAAAATAATACTTCAGGAATAGGCAAAAGTGAGCGATAAAAAACTTCAATATTACCGGAACCGGCAAATAATATAAAATCGGTAGCAAATAAACAGATGCCGAATATTACAATTAAAATACTGTCCAACCACGTAGAATCTTTAACTTTGGGTTCAACTTTTTTACCTTTGCGTGAAAATCGACCTTCATAATCATGTTTTAAAGGAGAGACCGCTTTTGTTTCATCTGGATGATTTAGATCGTCAAAAAACATTTATTTATCTAACCTTTCCCGTACTAATTTGTTAACTATTGCAGGATTAGCTTTGCCTTGAGACATTTTAATCACTTGTCCTACAAACCAACCGGCTAAATTTGTTTTACCGCTTTTATATGCTGCTACATTATCGGCATTAGAGGCTATTACTGTTTCGATTATAGCTTCAATTGCTTTAGTATCGGTAACCTGTTTCAGTCCTTTTTCTTCGACAATTTGCTCCGGATTTTTACCTGTTTCACTCATAATTTCAAATACATCTTTGGCAATTTTTCCGGAAATAACATCTTTACTTATGAGCTCAACTAATGCTCCGAGATTTTCCGCCGATACCGGACTTTGTGCTATATCCAAACGTTTTTTATTAAGCATGGCAAAAAAATCGCCCATCATCCAGTTGGCCACCTTTTTGGCATCATGTCCGGACGCTGCTTTCTCGAAAAAGTCTGCTGTTTCTTTATTTTCACACAAAACCATCGCATCATACGGTGTTAATCCGAGTGTTTCAACAAAGCGATGTTTTTTGGCATCAGGAAGCTCAATCATTTCTGCTTTTACGGAATTGATGTAATCATCGTCCAAAACCAAAGGCGGTAAATCCGGCTCCGGAAAATAGCGATAATCATGGGCAAATTCTTTTTTGCGCATAACCTTTGTATGTCCGGTTGTCGGATCAAACTGCCTTGTTTCTTGTGCAATTGTTCCGCCATTTTCATAAACCTCGACATGACGTTTAGCCTCATTTTCAATAGCTTGCATCACAAATTTAACACTGTTAACGTTTTTCATTTCGCAACGTGTGCGTAGTTCATCTGAACCGTAAGGACGTACTGAAACATTAACATCGCAGCGCATTGAACCTTCATCCATATTACCGTCGCAAGTTCCTAAATAGCGTAAAATAGAACGTAATTTACGTAAAAATGCTCCGGCTTCTTCCGGAGAACGAAAATCCGGCTTGGTAACAATTTCCATTAATCCGACACCGGCACGGTTCAAATCAATATAACTCTTGGTCGGACTCAAATCATGAATGGATTTACCGGCATCTTGCTCTATATGCATGCGCTCGATACCGATTTTCTTTGTTGCACCGTCGCTCAAATCTATATCAATTTCCCCTTCCCCGACAATCGGATAACGAAATTGTGTGATTTGGTAATCGGTAGGCATATCGGCATAGAAATAATTTTTGCGAGAAAATTCCGAATATTTATTAATTTTAGCATTCAATCCCAGTCCGGTTTTAACTGCTTGATGTACGCATTCTTCATTTAATACAGGTAACATACCCGGAAATCCGGCATCAACAAAAGATACGTTTGTGTTAGGATCGTCACCGAATTCCGTTGATGCCCCACTAAAAATCTTGGATTTGGAAATAATTTGGCAGTGAATTTCCAAACCAACAACAACTTCCCATTTACCTTTTGCTGTTTCAATAATATATCCGGCCATCGTTATTTCCTTTCAAATCCGGCATCTGCTTCTAACTTGGATGCCACCTTAAAAATTGTTGCTTCATCAAATGGTTTACCTATGAGTTGCATAGCAAGCGGCAAACCGTTTTCCGCCAAGCCAATAGGTAAACTCATTGCCGGCAAACCTGCCAAGTTAACAGAAACGGTAAACACATCATTTAAGTACATATTAATCGGATTTTGCAACATACTTTCATCGCCTATAGGAAATGCCGTAATCGGCGAAGTAGGTGTTAAAATAACATCACATTCTTTGAAAGCTTCAATAAAGTCATTCTGAATCAAACGACGCATTTTCTGCGCTTTTAAGTAATAAGCATCGTAATAACCAGCTGACAAAACGTATGTTCCTATCATAATTCGGCGCTTTACTTCCTTACCGAAACCTAAACTGCGAGTTTTGATATAAAGTTCATCTAAATGTTCTCCGTCTGCGACAGCTCTGAAACCATAGCGAATACCGTCATAACGTGCCAAGTTGGATGACGCCTCAGCCGGAGCCAAAACATAGTATGTAGCCAAAGCATATTTTGTATGCGGTAAGGATATTTCCTTAACGATTGCACCGCGAGATTTTAGCATTTCCGCTGCTTTGTCCCAATATTTTGCTACTTCATCATTCAAACCTTCCGGACGATATTCTTTTGGTAAACCTATAACCAGACCTTTTACATTGCCACTTAAAAATGAAGTAAAATCAGGAGTTTCAACTTTGCATGAGGTTGAATCTTTTTCATCAAATCCGGCCATACTGTTCAATAGCAGCGCGCAATCAGTAACATCTTGCGCTATCGGACCGGCCTGATCCAACGAAGAAGCAAACGCCACAATGCCATAACGAGAACAACGTCCGTATGTAGGCTTAATACCTGTAATTCCGCAAAACGCAGCCGGTTCACGTATTGAACCACCGGTATCAGTTCCGGTAGCTCCTGCACACAAATGTGCAGCCACGGCTGCTGCAGAACCTCCGGACGAACCTCCCGGAACCAGATTTTTATCTTTGCTCCACGGATTAATCACCGGTCCGAAATAACTTGTTTCGTTACTTCCTCCCATAGCAAATTCATCTAAGTTTAATTTGCCCAAAAATACAGCTCCATCGTCCAATAAATTTGCTGTTACAGTCGATTCATAAGGCGGAACGAAATTATCCAAAATGTGAGATGCAGCAGTAGTACGAATATCTTTGGTACAAAACAAATCTTTTATGCCAAGGGGAATTCCTTCCAAAGCTCTGTTGGTACCTTCCGAATAGCGTTTATCGGCATTCTGGGCTTGTATCATAGCTTTATCGGCACACTCTGTAATATAGGCGTTGTAATGCCGACCGTTTTCCATATTTTTTATATAAGCGGAGGTCAACTCCGTTGCGGTAAATTCTTTTCTTTTTAATCCATCCAAAGCCTGTGCAATTGTTAATTTTGTAATATCACTCATCGTCTTACTCCACAACTTTCGGTACGGCAAAATAATCATATTCGGCAGCCGGAGCATTTTGTAAAACAGCCTCTTTGCAACGTCCTGCCGTTACTTCATCTTTACGCATTCTCAATGCTGTATTGTTAACAGCAACCAGCGGTTCGATATTATCGGTATTTATTTCATTAAGTTCTTCAATCCACGCCAAAATTTTATTAAATTCTTCTTTTGTTGCTTCTATTTTATCATCATCAATCCGCAAACGCGATAAAAACGCCACTCTTTTTACTGTTTCTGTATCAATAGCCATTTTTACTACCTCTTTTACTACATTTTTAAGCTAAACGGTGCTGTTACTGTATCATATTGCAAGCGTTTGAAAAGTCTTAAATAGCGAATATCAACACTGCTGTGCATAAAAGCATCTGCTGCAAGCAAACCTTTGCCCAACAATAATTCACTGATTTTTTCGCTCAAATCTTTGGATTTAGGGTATTCCACAACGGCAATTTCTTCTTTCGGATTAATATGAGCCATTTCAATTGCTGTATTCAATGCATCATAATATCCGCCTATATCATCAACCAAGCCTAATCTAAGGGCTTGCCAACCGAGCCAAACTCTTCCGCGGGCAACTTTATCAATGCTTAATGTTAAATGACGATTTTCCAATACTTTTTTCGTAAAATCATCATATATTTCATCAAGTGATTCGTTAAATATTTGCTTTTCTTGCAGAGTAAAAGGCTTATTGAAACTCAAGATGTCGGCATTTTTTCCGGTCTGCACAGTTTCCCATTCAACCCCCAATTTGTGCCACATTTTACTCAATTCCACTTTGCCGCCCAAAACACCTATTGAACCGGTAACAGTTAATGGTTCGGCTATTAATTTATCCCCGGCTAGAGCCACAAAATAACCTCCTGAAGCCGCATATCCGCCCATGGAAACTATAATTGGTACATTTTTTTCTTTTTTCAATTGTTTTAAGGCAAAATAAATTTCATCGGAAGCATTATAATCACCTCCGGGACTGTTAATACGTACAATAACAGCTTTCAAGTTCGGTAAATCGGCAATTTGCGCAATATCCGTCGCCACACTTTGACTCCCGATAACATATTCTCCGTCAAAGTCATTACTGCTTTGACCTTTATCAATGATTCCGTTTAACGTTAAATATGCTATCGTCGGTAAATTGCCCTCGTTGAGCTTTATACATTGAACATAATCACTCATATCCGTAAAATGTTCAATATTTTCATCTTTGAGCATATTTTCCAATTCCGGCAAGTACATTATGTCGTCAATCAATCCCATTTCAAGTCCTTGTTCCGCTGAAATAGGAGCTTGATTAATGACAACATCAATATCCGCAATGTTCCGATTATTCTTAATATCTTCTTTTATCACAGTCATTATGCCGTCTGCCAGATTTTGCATTTCTTTCTTATATTCCTGCGAGATTTTGGTATCGGTCAATGACATCATTGCCGTTTTATATTCGTATCTGGTATAAAATTCCGGTGTAACACCCAATTTATCTAACAATTTACGCAAAAATGGTATTTCAATACTGACACCGGTTAAACCGATGGTTGTGTGAGGTTGCATATATATTTTATCAAAAAATGTTGCCAAATAATATTCGCGATTGCCCTGCCCCAATGGCCCGAAACCTTGCGAAAACACATAGGCTTTTTTGCCGGACGATTGAAAATTACGTATGGCTCTTGCTACATCTTCAATTTGAGCTAAATCCAAATCTGTCGTATCTAATCTAGCAATCAGAGCTTTTACACGATTATCATAACCCGCAGCTTCTATTGCTTGCAGCAAGCGGGAAAATTTAATTGATGACGAACCGCTCAGTTCATCAAACAAGCTCTGTTCGCCTATTTCACTGAAATTTTGTGAAAAATCAATCATTACAGCAGTATTTTTCGGAATGTAAACCTTATCACGATTCAGCCAAGCCATAACAGCTGCACCAATACCGACAATGATAACTATAACGCCCAAAACCGCACAAAAAGACTTTGCTGCTTTCCATATTTTTTTCATTACAAACAATCCTTTTTCGATTACTTGGCTAAAAATTTTGCAGTATAAGGATATTTTTCCACTGTTTCTTTGTTTAATTCAGCGCATTTTGTTTCAATAGCATCTTCTAATTCGCGCATGAATTGCTCCTTACTTTTACCCTTTGCATTTATTGCCGGCAGAAACTCAAAAACAGCAGTTCCTGGATAACGCAAGAACGAATTTTTAGCCCAGAAAAATCCGGTATTTATTGCTACCGGTACTACCGGCAGATCCAAATTTTCCGCCAAAAACATAATTCCGGACTTATATCCTTTGGTTGTTCCGGGTTGGCAACGTGTGCCTTCAGGAAAAATAACCACCGGACGACCTGTATCAGTGCGTTTTTTAACCTCTGATAACATATGCTTCATTGCTGCGGCACCACCTTTGCGATTTACCGGAATCATTCCGTAAAAATATTGAGCCCAACCGAAAAATGGCATAAACACCAATTCTTTTTTAAGAATATAAGTTGTGGTAGGTACAAATTGTGTAAATGCATAAGTTTCCAATGATGATTCGTGTTTGCAGGCATAAATGGCATTTTGCGGCAAAATATTTTCCTTACCGCGTACTTCAAACTTTATACCGGCAAACAAATGCACCCAATAAAGTGCTATCGGCATCACTATTTTATCCCAGTAAAAAATAGAACAACGACGTGGTAATAAAGCGACCGGAAGTTGGATAATACAACCAACCATAAGTGTTCCGAAATAAGCAAAATTAGCTAACAAAGAACGAACATAAATCATATCAATCTCCTATATATTTTATGCGATGATTTAAATACGTGTACAAAAACTTATTATATTCTTCAGCCAGCAGCTTAAACGTCCCTGATGATTTCCACCATTGACGTGCTACTTTTTCAGAATAAACCGGATGAGGAATTACGCGTGTATTAAGGTTATGAACGGCAATCTCTTCCATTGCTCTCGGCATATGATAGTTCGACGTTACCAAACGCAAGGAAGAAATTTTATTTTTTTCTACCCACTGTTTAATTTCCGCAGCATTGCCGATAGTATTTTCCGCATTATATCCCAGTTCCACTCTGCTGCGATTAAAATTTTTTATGTGTGTTTTATTCTCAATGTCAAACATTGTCGTCTTCTTAGATACACCAGAAATAAACAATCGCTGTCCGATGCCAGATTTAAGAAGGTATATCCCTTCATCGATTCTGTTTCTGCCACCGGTTAATACAACAATTGCCTCTGTCGGAGTCGTATTATAAGCATAAGAGTTAATTTGCCGCACAAAAAGCATAAAGCCGACGCTCCACAAAAGCAATACGCCCAACAATATTATACCAGATGTCAGCAATACTTTTCGCATTTGTTTTTACTAAACCATTTTCTCCAATGATTTTTTGACCGTCCAATACGATGTAGCCATAGAATATAAAAGCGAAAACAGCGGTGTAAGCATTATCAAAACCCAAGCAAATTCGGATAAACTTGCTCCATTTAAAAGACCGCTGCCGGTCGAAACACCGTATTTTCCTACCAACAAAATACACGGAACCGCAGCCATTAATCCGATAATGCCGGAAAACAGCCCTATTTTAGCATAATCTTTTGCATATTGTTTGGCTATAAATTCATCTTTCGCTCCAATAATGTGCAAAATCTCAATTGAATCAATATTAACGTGCAAACTGGTTTTTGCCGAATAATAAATGGAAAAGGCACAAATCGCAACAACCATCAATAAAATGGCCAAAGCAATGGTTTTCAGCGATGTGGCAAACTTAATCAAACGATTCAGCCATAAGCGATGGTTATCAATTGATGCATTCGGGGTTAATTGTTTCAAACCACGCGTAATTTCATCATAATTAAGTTCAGCATCCGGTTTTAAGCGTACATCCAAAAGCTGAGGAATCGGTAAAGTCGACATATCAACTTTATTGCCAATCCATGGAGTCATCAATTTTTTTATAGTCTGTTCATCTAATACTTTAACACTTTCTACGCCGGATACTTGCTCCATAAATTGCTCTACTTTATTAAGCTGTTCTTGCGTTTGGGCTGTATCTATACGCTTTTGAGCATTTTCAATCGGCGTAATCTGTACCGTAACCGAACCGGTAATGTCCTTTTCCCAACTAGTTGCCATCGCATTAATCGCCATAAAAATTGCCAACATAACGATGAACAAATACATATATATTGATGTCAGAACATACATAAACAAAGACGTATCATTATCTTCTGCCGGCATTTCATGTTTTTGCCCTATTATTAAATCTCTGCGCATTATTTTCTCCTTTATGCCGATTATACATGTTTTAAGGCCGGATACAACCTGGCCGTTCCATCGCTCAAATTGATACGTTGATAGTTGTAACTGGAGGTCAACTGCTCATTATGTGTAGCAATAATAATCGTTGTTCCTACTTTATTCAGCTCAACAAACAAGCGCATCAGTTTGCCGGCAATTTCCGCATCTACGCTACCTGTTGGTTCATCAGCAAAAAGAATATCGGGACGATTAATAACTGCTCTGGCAATAGCTACACGTTGTTTTTCACCACCGGAAAGCGTACTACACAGTTTATAGATGCTTTTATGCAATTCAACCCATTGCAAAAGCTCAACAACCCGCTTATATATCT
>CADBMG010000081.1 GCA_902795745.1 uncultured Pseudomonadota bacterium | reverse complement strand
TTAGATTGAATAATTTATTTTTTCGTGTAATATTTATTTCATGTTCACAAATTTGTGAAGAAACTAATTTCATATAGGTATC
This sequence comes from uncultured Pseudomonadota bacterium, assembly GCA_902795745.1. GTDB lineage: Bacteria > Pseudomonadota > Alphaproteobacteria > RF32 > CAG-239 > RUG410. The sequence continues at coordinate 5,381 of CADBMG010000081.1, read as the reverse complement.
TAAAATGGGGATTAAGGATAATTTTATCTGGTCTAGAGAAATTTTGAGTTTTTTGGAAACAGCCAGAAACGGGACAATTAATGGAACGGCGGAAAACAACGGTATGAAACAATCCAATCTTTCAAAAACTCTGAAAAGTTTGGAAGATAAACTCCAGTGTCAATTATTGGAAAGAAATTATAATGGTGTTAAACTGACAGAAAATGGCAAGGAAGTTTTTAAGATTGCTTGCGATATTGATAAAGTTATATACAACGTTAAAAATTTTACAGCCTCGGATATGAATGTTTCCGGAAAGATACGGTTATGGACAAGTGATGGTTTGGGAACCGGCTATCTTTCAAGCTGTTTGTCCAGTTTTGTTGCTAAATATCCGGATATAAAAACAGATATTGAATGCTCACTTGAACGACCGAGTTTTTCAGCGGTAGACGTTGCTGTGGTTTATGATGAACCGGAATTTGACGACAGTGAAATTGTTTCTCGATATGAACTGAAATTCGGACTTTTTGCTTCTATGGAATATCTCTCCAAATATGGTTTTCCTCGAGATATTAAAGATTTACAGAAAAATCACCGTATTTGCAATCGAGAGAATTTTACGGAAGTATGGCCGCAATGGAAAAAAATTATTGATGGTGCAGAGCACATTGTAGCGACAACCAATTCTTCTGCAATGCTGCTTAGGATGACATGTGACGGTATAGGCATTGCTCTTCATCCTATCGCCATCGGAAAAAAAGAAAAAGATTTGATGCATTTATCTCAGATTAATATTGAACTCAGCCACCCATTTTGGATTGTTTCACATAAAACAGGGCAGGATATTCCTAAAATTAAAGCACTGATTGATCATATAAAAGAAGTAACTTTGCAACTATAAAATCAAAAAATTCCATAGCTTTAGGATTTTTTTCATTGCAACATATCCATATTTTCTGTTTGAGATTATCTCCGATATGCAGTTCTGTATATTTTTCAAGTGGATTCGTCGGCGGTGTATTGCTGATTTTAATATCTGCCATAATATCTTCTTCTATAAAATTCAGTTTTATAGTCGGGTTATTTTCTTCAAATTCAGACCAATCGGTCAATTTCATATGAGGACAGATATATATGTTTAATATTCTGTTCTTAGGGTATGTATTTTCATGCCAGTTACTTATTTTTTGTACTTGTTCCTTCAAATCTAGGGCAAGCTCGGCAATTTTGTAGCCTTGCTTGGTGGGAGTACAGCCTTGAGATGAGCGCTTAAAAAGTTTTGTTCCGATTTCTTTTTCAAAATTATTAATGATAATACTCAAATTAGACGCTTTGATATTGTTTTCTTCCGCAGCTCTATTAATTGATTTACAGCGGATAACTTCTTGAACATAAAGGATTCCTCGAATGAGCATGATGTAATTTTTTATATTCATTTTTTAAAATCTCTTCTTATTATGACTCAAAATATATAACCTATTTATAAAATTAGTATATTCTAAAGTTTGTCTTGTCAACCCTATAATAAGGTATGATTACTGATAATGACATAATAGTTGAGTTAGCTACTTCTGAAGATTTGTATAAAGCAGTTAAAGCTGTTCGGAAGCAGGTATTTGTAAAAGAGCAGGGTATTCCTGAAAACGAGGAGTTTGACGGAAATGACTTCTGTTCTGCTCATATTGTTGCTTACATTCAAAAACGACATCGTAAACTACCCATAGGAACGATGCGCATTCGTTTTTTCTCCGATTTTGTTAAATTTGAGCGAATGGCTGTTACGCGTAATTTCAGAAAGACCAATGTTTCTGCTAATATTATGCAATACGGTTTTGATTATGTTGCGCAAAAAGGATATCATAAAATTTATGGTATGTGCAAAAAAGAATTGCTTTCTCGGTGGCAGCGTTGCGGTTATCATGAGATAGAAGGGGCTGATAGAGTAGTACAGAACGGAATGACTCTGATTCCTATCTGTTGTGACATTCCTCAAAATGAACATGCTTTAACTATGGTCTCCAATCCATCTCTCTTAACGGCCAAAGAAGGACATTGGTTTGACACTCCTCAAAAAGTAAAAGATTTTTCTAAAATTGAAACTGTATTTATGAAATTAAGACGATTGAAACAAAGATATCTTAACTGTTAAAATTGCCACCTTTGCATCATTGCAATAAATTGGATTGTATCTTTTTTTATCCGAGTAAAATTTCGCAAGAACGCAGAATTTGCTCAATCTTTTCGCATTCATGACTTGCAATATTCTGAGCCATAAATGATATAATAAATCAAGATTTATATTTTTTACATCAAATAAAACGTCTTTACTTTTTAAGATAATGGCATATAATTTCACAGGTTTGATGAGGAGTTTTTATATGTATTACAGTTTATCCGAAATTTTTTCCGTTGGTATAGGACCGTCAAGTTCACATACCGTAGGACCAATGAAAGCGGCTAAGCGTTTTGTTGACGGCTTGGATGATAAAATATCCCTAATAAATGATGTTAAAATTTATTTGTACGGTTCACTGGCATTAACCGGCGAGGGGCATGGCACCCTTAATGCCATTGTTTACGGACTTTTAGACTTGAGTGCTGATAAGATTGATTTAAATCAAAACTATATTGGGCGCGTTATTGATGAAAAATTGTTACTGCTCCGAGGAGAAAAGCCCATTCATTTTGATTTTAATTCCAACTTCATCTTAGAAAAAACTATCTTCTTAAAAGAACATTCCAACGGAATGAAATTTGTGGCTTTAGATAAAGATAATAAAGTTATAGCGGAAGAAACTTATTTTTCTATTGGCGGCGGTACAATTGTCCGTAAAGATGAAATTATGCAGAGGATAGAGCGTAAACCGCTTGATGTTCCGTATCAATTTTCCAGTTTTGCCGAATTAAAAAATATTTGTGAAAGCAATAATTTATCCTTAAGCGAGGTTGTATTAGCTAACGAACGAGCTCTTCACTCTGATGAAGAAACAAAAACCTATTTGCGTAAAATCGCGCAAATTATGCAACAAAATATCAACGACGGGCTCAATAAACAAGGAATATTGCCTGGGATTATTAAACTGCGCCGCCGTGCACCTGAGATGTATGAAAATCTGCAAAAACGTTTTGAAAATAATGTTGACGATGCTTTGTATATTTTGGACTGGGTAAACTTGTGGGCCTTTGCCGTTGCGGAAGAAAATGCCTCAGGCAGTAAAATCGTTACGGCTCCGACTATGGGCTCGGCGGGAATTATGCCTGCGGTTATGCGCTACTATCAGAGGTTCGCGCATAAAAAAGCGTATTATGATGAGCAAGCGGATATAGTTTATTTAACCACTGCTGCGGCAATTTGTTCTTTATATCGCACCAACGCCTCTATTTCCGGTGCCGAAGTCGGCTGCCAAGGCGAAGTGGGAGTTGCCTGTTCCATGGCTGCTGCCGGTTTATGCGCGGTTATGGGGGGCAATATCAGCCAAATAGAAAACGCAGCAGAAATCGGAATGGAACACAATTTGGGCTTAACTTGTGATCCGGTCAAAGGATTGGTACAAATTCCATGTATTGAGCGCAATGCTATGGCGGCAATTAAAGCCGTCAATGCCAGCCGTTTGGCATATAGAAGCACAGGAGAGCATAAAGTAAGTCTTGATAGCATCATAAAAACAATGTATGAAACAGGATTAAGTCTGCAAAGTGCATATAAAGAAACTTCTTTAGGCGGTTTGGCAACAAATGTATCTTGTTGAGCGGAAATAAATATATCGACAGTTCATCTTATGGTCGGATTTATGGGATTGGGCTGAAAAAAATTGTTAAATCCGGAACCGACGTAATTATGGATTATGGCTTTTGGTCGCATCAAGATAGAAAAAAAGCATACAACCGCGCCAGAAGAATTACAAACAATGTACTTTTTCACAATGTTTATTGCGATATGGATATCGCCAAACAAAGAATCTTGCAACATAATGCTGTTTTATATGATGTAGAAATTGAAGGCAAGCCGAAGGTAACCGGTGATGGATTAGATTCAAAAGGAGCAGTTTGGGTAAACATAAAAGATTTAAATGAAAAAAATGCCACCCCATACGCTTTAATGGCTGCCGGATTACCTTTAATAAATGTAGCAGATGAAAATGATGTTGCAGAAGTTCGTGAAATTTCATCAGATGACTTAAAAAAATAACAAAAAGTCCTGAACAATTCTTTGATGCATTTTTATGCGCTGTAAAATCCTAATATATCTGTAATGCTACGGATATTTAAGAATTTGTAATGCTGATTATTTTGTTTCTTCCGCCACTTTCGCTCGCAAGGGTAGAAAAAAACGAAAGGATTAAAAACAACCTTTCGTTCTTTACAGGGTATGTATTATAAGGGTTTAATTTTAATTTTGGTTACAGTTACACCTCCTTTCTGTTTCTATAAAAAACTATATACAATCATAGCATCCTGTGGAACACCATTCAAACGATTTACCCTGAGCCTGACAGCCCCTTCTTGCTGATGTTTGATCAGAATAATCACATCTACACTTACTACCACCAGATGAAGAACTGGAACTACTGGATGATGAGCTTGATGAGGAGCTTGATGATGAGCTTGTGACGCGTGTAACACATTCATAATTGCTTGCGCAATATTTTCCACGATCTCTGTCTTTACAATCTGTATCAGCCGTACACTCGACGCACACTTTCAGCGAACTGTCGCATCTTCTTGGTATGGTTGTGCCGTCGCTATACCGCTCTGTTGTCGGGCGACAATCGGAATCAACACAACAATGCACTCCGAAAGTTACTTGCGTTGTAGGACAATCACTACCACCTGAGCTACTACTCGACGAGCTTGAGCTAGAACTCGAGCTAGTACACATATTACAGAAATAATTGACCCCATTGCAATTGCCAAACACAGCTTGACAACTGTTTTCATAAACTGTCGAGGTAGTACCTCTAAAACTTCCACCCCAAGAACGACATTGCTGACTCCAAGATGATGTCAAAGAACTGCAGTTGCTAGGGCAAGAACCTGTACAATCGCACTTGTATTTGCCATAGTTAGAGGAACTTCTGTCAGTACATTGATCACAGCAATCATTGCCATTTCTGTCGCATTGTCTGGATGTATATGTGTACCCCAGACAAGTTTCATTATTCACACATCTGCCTCCCGAGCAGGTTTGATTACTGTTACATTTTGACCTATAGCAGGTTCTTGTTCCGCCGCAACCGTCACCGCAAGGATAGCTCTCCGAGCAAGAGAATGAGCTTTCATTGCCATACGGCGTGCAGCATGAACCATTGTAACATCTTTGACTACCGCTACACTTGTAACTCGAACATGTTCTGCTCCCGCCACAACCATCTGAGCAACTGTATGCCGAATAGCATCCA
>CADBMG010000080.1 GCA_902795745.1 uncultured Pseudomonadota bacterium | reverse complement strand
TTTTAAAAATGTTTCACGTGAAACATTTTGCCTTTTTAAATGTAAAAACAATATCTTATTAAACAAAATTGAATCAAAAAATGCACATAAAAAATGCGGAATCGACCATAAGGTCAACTCCGCACTTTAATGCTAACTAACGGCAATCATTCTAATGAAAGCAGCACAGAAAAATACTGCCACTGCTGACATTATGCCTATAGCAAAGCATAAGTTTGCCTTCGACTTATCCATAGCGAAATATGCTAAGCCATAAATCGCCATGAGGCAAACAAATACTACGCCGAAGCAAGTCGTGATAATATGAGGTGTCGCCACCCCATAAATCAATGCACCGAGCATCACTATGAATGACACAGCGATGCCAAAATGATAAAGATTTTTCATATATATTTTTTTTAAATTAATACTCATCCATCAAACAAATGTATTATGAAAAACTCTGCCGTTTTTGAAAGCATAATTAATATCACATAATAATTTGTTATCATTTTCATCATAGCACATTACGCGTAAAAATCAAGCAAAAATCGCCAAATAGCCTCTTGCATTTTGTTAGCAAATGTGTATGATGTGCGCAAATGAGGTAATAATATGGAACAAATATACGATGTTATTGTGGTAGGCGGCGGTCATGCCGGTTGTGAGGCTTGTGCTGCTGCGGCACGTACCGGCGCAAAAACGTTGCTTGTAACTCACAAAATTGCTACAATCGGCGAAATGTCCTGCAATCCGGCTATCGGAGGCTTAGGTAAAGGTCATCTGGTGCGCGAAATTGATGCACTTGACGGTCTTATGGCGCGCGTAATTGACAAGGCCGGCATACAGTTCAGAATGCTTAATCTTTCCAAAGGTCCGGCAGTTCGCGGTCCGCGGGCCCAAGCTGATCGCAGTCTTTATAAAAAATATATGCTTGAAGCTCTTCGCCAAACCGCTAACTTGGAAATTATGCAAGAGGCAGTAGAAGGACTTGTTTTTGACAACGATAAAATCAAGGGTATTGTTACCGCTGAAGGGCAAAAAATATATGCTAAATCGGTAGTGCTGACTACCGGAACTTTTCTTAACGGCGTAATGTTTACCGGTCATCAAACCAGTATTGGCGGACGCGTCGGTGACATCGCTTGCTCCGGTATAACACCGTATTTAAAGCAAATCGGGCTGAAAATAGGACGCTTGAAAACCGGAACTCCGGCGCGCCTTAATGGCGATACAATAAATTGGAACATTTTGGAAAAACAAGCCGGAGATACTAATCCTCAGCCTTTTTCATTTATGACCGAACAATTGACTAATAAACAAATTGAGTGCGGTATTACTCATACCAACGAAAAAACCCACAAAATTATCCGTGATAATTTTAACAAATGTGCTTTGTTTTCCGGTTTGATTACCGGTCGCGGTCCGCGCTATTGTCCGAGTATTGAAGATAAACTGGTGCGTTTTGCCGATCGTACTTCCCACCAAATTTTTTTGGAACCGGAAGGTTATGACACTAATGTTGTTTATCCTAACGGCATTTCAACTTCATTACCGGCTGATGTGCAAGATGCCTTTATTCATACTATGCAAGGTTTGGAAAATGTCGAAATTCTGCGCTATGCTTATGCAATTGAATACGATTATATTGATCCGCAAGAGCTTGATCATTGCTTGGCGGTAAAAAAACTCAAAGGTTTGTACTTGGCAGGTCAAATCAACGGTACAACCGGCTATGAAGAAGCGGCGGCACAAGGTTTGGTTGCCGGAGTTAATGCGGCGCATTATGCCTTAGAAACGGGTAAAGAATTGTTCATAGACCGCAGTCAGGGCTATATCGGTGTGATGATTGACGATTTGATTACAAAGGGTGTGGATGAACCGTACCGAATGTTTACTTCTCGTTCGGAATATCGTTTGGTTTTGCGTGCCGATAATGCTGACGCCAGATTAACTGAACTTGGTTACCAAAGCGGTTGTGTCGGTGAAGAACGTTATGCAAAATTTAAGCATAAAATGACACAAATTAAAGATTTTTCCGATTATTGCAGCAATACGACAGTTCCTTATGCCAAAATCGAAGCAGCAGGAATTGTCATGAAACAAAAGGGTAAAAAAAGCTTAAAAGAACTATTATCTTATCCAAATGTTTCACGTGAAACATTATGCGTTTTTGATAGTAAAATCAATGAGATAGATGACAAAGTTTTTGAGCAAATTGATATAGATGCCAAATATTCCGGCTACTTGAAACGCGAATATGAAGATATTGCCGTATTCAAGCGTGATGAAAATTTGAAAATTCGTGACGATATAGATTATAGCAAAATCGGCGGACTTTCTACCGAAATGGTGCAACGCTTTTCTGCCGTGCGACCTAAAACTATCGGTGAGGCTTCGCGTATTACCGGAGTGACACCGGCGGCAGTAACGGCAATTTTGGGGTACATTAAAAATGCTTAAAATTCAAAGCTTTTCTTATCATTCACATACGAATTTTTCCGATGGCAAAAATACTATTGAGGAAATGGTTCGTCGTGCTAAAGATATAGGCTTTACGGAGCTGGGCATCAGCGATCACTTGATTGTGCATAAAAATATGCAACAAAGTCCGTCATGCAAAGTTAATCCGAATATGCTTGCCGAGCCGGATGTTTACAATACCGATTTTAAGCATATTTTGCAACGGTTTCAGCATCATTGTGAAGAATTGCGGCAAGTTGCAAAGAGTGAAAATTTCAAGATATTTGTGGGATTCGAGGTAGATTTCTTTACCTATGACGGTTGGCTTGAAGAACTTAAAGATTTTTTATCTCAGTTGGATTACGATTATCTAATCAACGGCAATCATTTTTTGTTTGATGAAAGCGGAGAAGAAATTATAAACCTGACAGATTTGCCTAAACTTTACCAAGATTCAACTTGTTACAATGATTTTTTGAATCGACATTTTAAGGTAATGGCACAAGCCGTAAGCAGTAAATTATTTAATTTTTTGGCACATATTGATTATGCTCGAAAATTAGGTGATGCTATTTGCTCTCCCGATGCTTATTGGAATGAAAAAATGGCAGTGCTTGATGCTTTACAAAAAAATGATGTAGGCATTGAAATCAGCACCAAAGGTTTACGTAAAATCGGAGATTTTTATCCGAGTGAAAATGTTTTAGCACAAATTGCCAAGCGCGATATTGCTATGGTTGTCAGTGACGATGCTCATAAGCCGACAGAGCTTGGTTTAGACTTCGCTGCTGCGGAAAATATGTTGCAAAAATATGGTGTAACTCGCCGTATAAAATTTTAATAATCAGTTAATTGTTACCAAAATAACACTGTTTTTAAATCAATATTTAAGAAAAATTTAATAACTTGCGATTCGCTAAGATTCTGAATCGACTCAATTTATTGCTTAAAAAGCCTTTGAACGGTGTTTTTAAATGTTTATTAACATATTGAAATGTCACTCTTAATAAAACGAGAAAAATAACAGCATTATCATGTTGAGGCAAAAAGAACTGTGAGCATCTTGGGATGCAAGTCCGATTATTGAATACCGCATTGTCTGCGAAGACTTCTACGTCAAGGTTATATCAATTTTCAAACGATTTCTATTTCTGTACACCTATATTAAACGTAAAATACAACCTGAAATTCAATTTATACTTGACTTTCGCGGGGGGGTGGTATGATATTGATAGTAACAAAATTATTATGTGATATTTAGATATATCGGCTTGCTTTCTTAAAATAGCAAAGTTTTTCATAATGATTTTGTTTGTTAATTGACTATTCACTTAAATAAAATAAATTATGAAAAAAATTTTTTCCGCAATTTGCATTGCAGTTAACTTCATGTTGATTGCAATTAGTATGGGATTTGCTGTTGTTCAGCCTAGTACTCGGCTGATGAGTATTGTCATCGCAATAGTGGCTGTGTTGGGCACCTATTGCAGTGCTCGTTCTTTCTATAAGGATGAGTGCTGTAAAAAGATTGGCCATCACAATGCGATGATGGTTACTTTGATGGTAATCATCGCTGCTGTGGTTTTCAATTTAATGAACTATGGCGTGCACTGGCTTGCTCTAAATCTTTAAGAAAGCAAAAAATACCCCGAAGTTGATCGCAAGGTTAATTTCGGGGTGTTTTTATACATTTTTGATTTTAAAAGTAAATAATAACTATTTGATTATACAAGTAAAAAGGTAAAATGTTTCACGTGAAACATTTTTAAAA
>CADBMG010000079.1 GCA_902795745.1 uncultured Pseudomonadota bacterium | reverse complement strand
CTCACGGCATTGCCAATGCATTGCTGATTAATCAGGTTATTCGTTACAATTCCAATGATTGTCCGGCGAAACAAGCCGCATTTCCTCAATATCGTTTTCCAAATACAAAGGCGGCTTATGCTGCATTTGCCCGTGGTATCGGTCTGAAAGGTAAAACCGATGATGAGGCAGTAGAAAATTTGATTAAAGCAATTGAAGAAATGAAGCAAAAGCTCAATATTCCTGCTTCTATCCGCGAATGGGGTATTAAAGAAGATGAATGGGAAGAAGCAATGAAAAAGTTGCCTGAGTTGGCATTTGATGACCAATGTACGGCGGCCAATCCGCGCTACCCTTTATTTAAGGAAATTGAACAGATGTATCGTTATGCTTATGACGGAATTACCGATTTTAAGCTGTAACATTATATTTGAAACTTAAAACCACCGATTATTCGGTGGTTTTTCTTTGATTGTAATCTAAAATAGCGTTTTTTATTTTTCGCGTTTTTTAAAATTTTCCAACCAGTGAATATCATACTGCCCATCTAAATATTCGGGTTGAGCAATAATTTCCTGATGCAATGGAATTGTAGTATTAACCCCCATAATCACAAACTCTTCCAATGCACGACGCAAACGCATTAATGCAGCATTGCGCGTTCCGGCATGAACAATCAATTTAGCAATCATGCTGTCATAAAAAGGAGGAATGGAATAACCCGAATAAATTTCCGAATCAACACGCACACCCAGACCTCCCGGAGCGTGCCATTCTTCGATTTTTCCCGGACACGGGACAAAAGTCTCCGGATCTTCGGCGTTAATACGGCATTCAATTGCATGACCGCTGAATTTAATGTCTTCCTGCGTGTACCCAAGCTGTGCGCCGGAGGCAATACGAATCTGCTCTTTTACAATATCAATGCCGGTTACGGCTTCTGTTATAGGGTGTTCAACTTGTAAACGTGTATTCATTTCCATAAAGTAAAATTTACCGTTTTCATATAAAAATTCCAACGTTCCGGCATTGCAATACCCTATTCTTTTCATTGCATTACGAACAATTTCGCCAATTTCATGTCGTTGTTGTTCGTTAAGAGCCGGCGAAGGACATTCTTCAATTACCTTCTGATTATTACGCTGAATGGAACAATCTCGTTCACCCAAATGCACAACATTACCATATTTATCAGCTAAAACCTGCATTTCAATATGCCGCGGATGCTGCAAATATTTTTCCATGTAGACAATATCACTAGGAAAAGATGCTTTTGCTTCGGCCTTGGCCATTGTATATGCCTCTTCAATATCATCTTCGCCGAAAGCAATTTTCATTCCTTTTCCGCCACCACCGTCTTTGGCTTTAATGATAATCGGGTAACATATAACCTCTGCCCAGTGTTTTGCATCATCCACAGACTCTAATGCAGGAGAACCCTCTGTTATTGGTAAACCGGCTTCTTTTGCAGCTTTACGTGCAGTAATTTTGTCGCCCATCAGGCGCATTTGTTCAACCGTCGGACCAATAAAAGTGATGCCATGCTTTTCTACCATTTCGGCAAAATCTGCATTTTCAGAAAGAAAACCGTACCCCGGATGGATGGCATCTGCACCGGTTATAATCGCTGCCGAAATAATCGCAGGTTTATTTAAATAGGAATCTGCTGAACGAGCAGGACCGATACAAACAGCCTCATCTGCCAAACGAACATGCATTGCATTAGCATCGGCTTCGGAATGCACCGCCACCGTTTTAATGCCCATTTCGCGGCATGCTCGATGGATGCGCAGTGCAACTTCTCCTCGGTTGGCAATTAAAATCTTTTCAAACATATCTTTTTCTCTTATTACTCAATGATAACCAACGGTTCACCATATTCCACCGGATCACCGGCTTCGACCAAAATCTTTGTAACTTTACCGCTTTTATGAGCTTTTACCGGATTGAATGTCTTCATTGCCTCAATCAAACAAACCGTATCCCCTTCTGTAACCGAATCGCCAACTTTAACATAAGTAGGAGAATTAGGATTACTTGAAAGATATACAACTCCTACCATCGGCGACTTAACGGCGTTCGGGCTGTTTGAATAGTCATCTTCTTCATCTTTTGCTTCTTCTGTGATTACCGGTGCTACGGGTGCAGAAACCGGAGCCGGCGTAGCAATCGGGGCATAAACTGGCGCAACTCCGCCTTTCAATTCACGCACCAGAGATATTTTACAATTTTCGTCTTCGTAATTAAGCCCTGTAAGTTGATTTTTATCTAAAATTTCAGCCAATTTGCTGATGACTTTCGTATCAATAGGATTTGCCATTTTGATAATATCCTTTCTAAAATTTTACTCAAACTATCTATATCCCATTTTTGCAAAAAAACAACAAAAATATGCAATTTTACCCTATTTTTATGCAAAATTTGCTCATTTTTTGCAAATTTCTCGTATTTTTATGATTTTTTGAATCGGCAAATTAATCATTTTTTTGGGTGCTAAATATCCTTTTATTATACCTTGTGTATAAATTATGCAAAAATAATGTAAATATGAAAAAAAGTCTTGATTTATGTAAAATATTATAATATTTGTATGGTGTTTTGAACGTGCGGCCATGGCGAAATTGGTAGACGCGTAACGTT
>CADBMG010000078.1 GCA_902795745.1 uncultured Pseudomonadota bacterium | reverse complement strand
GCGCTCATTTTTTCTCTGATAGCACGTTCCATTCTCAAAAGACCCATACGATATTGGTTCTCCATCAATTCGCCAACCGAACGTACACGACGATTACCTAAGTGGTCAATATCATCAACCGTACCTTTACCATCACGAATGTTAATCAATTTTTTGATAATCTTTAAAATATCGTCTTTGCGCAAAACTCGCAATGTATCAGGAGCTTCTTCAAAAGATGTATCCAAAGATGCATTCATCTTAACACGACCCACGGCCGACAAGTCATAACGTTCCGGATCAAAGAACAATTGCTTGAACAAAGCATCAGCAGCTTCATATGTTGCCGGCTCACCCGGACGCATAACACGATAAATATCCAAGAGTGCATCTTGGCGATTGCGGTTACGATCAATTGCCAAAGTATTCCGCAAATATGCCCCGACGTTCAAGCCGTCAATATATAAAGCATCAATCTCTTTAATTTTTGCGGCAATCAATTTATCCAACAATTCTTCGTTAATTTCATCTCCTGCCTCGGCCAAAACTTCTCCGGTTTTCGGCATAACAATATTTTTAGCCAAGAACTTGCCATAGAGCTGATCTTTGGAAACTACAAAATATTCCAAGCCTTCATCAGCTAACTTTTGTGCTGAACGCACGGTTAACTTTTTACCTGCATCCCAAACGGTTTCTCCGGTGGCAGCATTAATCAACGGAAATTGATATTTAACACCGTTCATCCGTTTCGGTTCAAATTTCATCTTCCAATTTTTCTTATCAGCCAAATAAGTCTCGGTTTCGTAGAAATAGTTTAATATTTCTTCTTTATCCATACCTTGAATATTTTCAAGAGCAACTTCTTGACCCTTTTTCAATTTTTCTTCCGTTTCTTTGGAATAAAGAGCATACAAAACTGATGTAACCGGTAATTTACGGCGACGATCAATACGAGCATAAATTAAATCTTTGGCATCAAATTCAAAATCAAGCCATGAACCGCGATATGGAATGATACGTGCCGAAAACAGCTTTTTACCTGACGAAATTGTTTTGCCGCCATCGCTGTCATAAAACACTCCCGGTGAACGATGCATTTGAGAAACAACTACACGTTCCGTACCGTTGAAAATAAACGTTCCTTTTTCCGTCATCAGCGGAATATCGCCCATATAGACGGCCTGTTCTTTAACATCGTGAACCGATCTTGTACCCGTTGCATCATCATTATCAAACACAACCAAACGTAACGTCGCTTTAATAGGCGCCGCATACGTCATATCGCGTCTGATACATTCATCTTCATCATATTTTGGTTCTTCCAAAACATAATCAACGAATTCCAATTCTCCGTTACCGGAAAAATCTTTAATCGGGAAAATGGATTTGAATACTTCTTCCAACCCGAATTCACAATGTTCACCTTTGTTATCTTTATTATTAATAAAGCTCGAATAAGAGCCGGTTTGCACGTCAATTAAATTCGGCATATCCATCACTGCGTCGATTCGGCCGAAATTCTTTCTTACACGCTTTTTGCCCGTATAAGACTCTGTCATCTGTTTTTATCCTCTAACATATTGATTCTGCGACAATTCTTATGAAAAAAACTCAATCCCGTCAACAGAAGGTTAAAATCTACTATTGTCTTAAAATGAATCGGCCGCACCACTGGCAAATCCGCCCACTCAGCCGCATTCTCCAAATAATTTTTTTATCACAAGATTGAACCTTGTTTTAAACTGTGCGGAGTATACTTTATTTTGCATTTTTTTGCAAGATTATTTTAAAGGTATGTAATCGGATGTAAATTAAAAAAAGACACCCACTTATAAAAAGCAAGTGTCAGACGGTTGGTTTCATACCATTGCATCTAGAACAATCTGTCCTCTTTTTTCAGAGGCTTATATTTTAAGAACGGTAAAATTTTTGCCACTCCGGTAAAGATACTTTTTTCATTCATTTTTAGGGCATATTCTTCATATTCCGGATAATGCGACAAATGCCGTTCCTCGGTTTTGGCTCGCAAATAATAGATTACATTTACCCCTATCAGCATAAAACACGCTTTTATTGCCTCTTCGGTATTGTTAATCATAAATGGCATAGCAATTAGCCACCAACTGATATTTTTACAAACATAAGCCGGATGTTTGCTCCATTTATAAGGTCCGGTATTCCATAATCCGCGATATGTTAAATTAGAAAAGCGAATACCGGCGGCAACTGTTGCCAAAGCATACAAAAGTTCCAATAAAATTATGGATATAAACCAAACCCACCACCAAGTACTTTCCGTTACAAAGACAGACATCCAGCCAATTTTTTCATAACGGAAAAAATATTGATAGAACAAAACACCCCAAAACGGCCAATAGCACATAATTGCCACCATCCAGCCTAATAGCGTCGGTTCGGCGGTTCGAGTTTGCGAATTTAGCAATTTAAAGTTCATCAAATATCCGACCGATGCGAAAGTTAAATCGATAAAAAAGCAAAAGCTGTTGGCAAACCAAAACCATTCAATCGGCTTATTCTTTATATTTTCCCATACAAGATTGAACAACCAGTTAATATCCGTCATCATATACGGTTGCATCAAACTGAGCCAAAATCCTTTTACCAACCAACTGCGAGCATAATTGCCCAGTTCAAAACGCGACAATGTTTTTTGCCGATGTATTATGGCATATCCTATTTTGTAATAAACATCTTCCGGTTCGTCATCAATCTTATCCATTAAGCAAAAATAAGGTATGCTTCCCAACAACAAAATGGGCACAAAAATCCGCAAAAAAGGGAAATAGCGCAAAGTAAAATCATCATAAGAATACATCGGAAATAACCAATACAGAAAGCCGATGACGCCAAGCGTCAGCAATAACGTTATTTCCTTATAAAAAATGTGGATCCAACTGACTTTGCGGCGGATATGCCATCTGCGATAAAAATTCGTTTGCGGATAAAATATCTTCTCCAACACAACAATGGTAAAAGTTAAAACAGCTGCCATTATCAAAAACATATATGGCGTCACTTTAAAACCGGCAAAACGTAGCCCCAAAAGAGTCATTAAAACCACAATAAACGCTGCGAAATTAATCCAAAAAGATGTTTCCGACGCATCAGGATTATTTTTCAAAGGTATGTAGTTATCATATTTCATAGTCTTGACCGTTTTTTAAATTCCTTTACTCAGATTTGTGGCAATAACTTTCGATAACTGGTGCACCGCTTGTGCCTGTGCGTCAACCAAATCACGCATTGAAGAACCTTTAACTTTAACTTCAAAAGTTTCTTGCCCGCGCTTTAGAACGCGCCCTGACGCATTCATAATATTCCACCATGCACTAAAAATAACCTTATCACCGCGATACGCCGCCATTTTATTGATTTCCACATTTACCGAATAGTTCATACTTTGATTGTCAAAGTATGTTCGTTTTACATACGCATTCGGCAACATTGCCATCAAATCATTGGTAATTGTAGCCTGAACCACATCGGGAAAAACTTCACCCCAGCGCTCAAATTCACTAATTTGAATTTCATCACTGTTCTTTTCATAAGTCACAATTTGCGGTCTATCAAGCAAATCCGGCACTTTAACACGAGAAACGGCAACATTTACTTTGCGGGTTGAAACCTGCGACAGATTATCACTGTTCATCATATAAAAAGTAGAATTAGGCGTGCGCCAACTGCATGCCGTCAACGTCAAAAATAAACATAAAATCAGCTTCTTCATTTTATTTTTCCTTTCCTCTCAATAAAGCTTCCGGATGACGCTCCAAATAATCGGTCAGATTTTTAATCGAGCGACTGGTCTTACTTATTTCTTCCATTGCAGAATTAAAGCTCTTCATCGATTGAGATGCTTCGCCGCTGTTTCTATCTAGTGCCTTATCTAATTTTTCGGTTATTCGCGTAGTATTCTCTAAAATTTGCGGTAAATTATCTTCTAAATCTTCAATTATATTACCCAAACGCGATAACGATTCTCTAAGGGATACCTCCTCTAAATCCTGTGAAATCAAGGCAAAAGGAGACAACTCTGTCGGCACCTCCAAATATTGCCCACTACCGCGAAATACTGCTTCAACCTTCGGGTCCATAACTAATTCTATCATCAATTGACCAGTTAAAAGATTTGCCGAAGCTAACCTTGCACGCAAACCCTTTTTTATTAATCTGTTCAAAACTTCACGGTTTGACATTTTCGCTTTATTGATTTTTTCGCCCAAATTACGCTTGGGATCAAAAGCGACAATTACCGGAATCTTAAATGTTCCTTCTTGCAAATTTGCCCAAAGTTTAATATCTGCCACCTTACCTACTTCCACACCTTTAAATACCACCGAAGATCCCACATTCAAGCCGCTGATGGATTCTTCAAAATACATAACTACCAAATTGTCTTTATTATCCATCAACTGGTTTCCGGCATATCTCATTATTATACCGATAAAGCAGACAAAACCTATTATAACAAATAGACCTACTAATTTATATGTTTTCTTCTGTTGCATTTTATTTTTTTTCTCCTCGTGTTAAAAATTCATATACCGTCTCGTTAGGCGGATTCTTTAATAACTCTTTAGGATTGCCGCGCGCCATAATAGTTTTGCTTTGGGCATCTAGAAAAATAGAGTTGCTTCCAATAGTAAAAATAGAACTCAACTCATGCGTTACCACAACAATTGTTGTACCCAAACTACGATTTATTTCCAATATAAGCTCGTCCAAATTGTGCGAACTTATAGGATCAAGTCCGGCTGATGGTTCATCAAAATAAACAATATCCGGATCCAGTGCCAAAGCCCTTGCCAAACCGGCACGTTTTTTCATCCCGCCACTGATTTCGGATGGATAAAAATCATCAAAACCTTTCAAACCGACCAGTGCAAGTTTCAGAGAAGCTATTTCGCGAATTGTGGAGGCAGAATAATCTGAATATTGCTGTAATGGTAACATAATATTTTCAGCCAAAGTCATTGAGCTGAACAAAGCTCCGCTCTGGTACAAAATTCCCGATTTTTCTCTGATTTTTTGAATATCCTTATCTGGTGCTGTTGCAATATTAACACCGCTTATTTCAACATCACCTTTCAAAGGCGGAATTAATCCGGTAAGAACCCTTAACATACTGCTTTTACCGCATCCCGAACCGCCCATAATGATAAAAACATCGCCCTTATTTACTTGGTAATTTGCATCACGCAACAAAACATAATCGCCATAACCCACAGATAAATTTTTTACATTTATTACCGCTTGCCCACTCATATTCCTATCTCCTGACATACAACCGTAATAATACCGGTTATAACAATCATCCAAACTACGGAACGAACTACTGAACGAGTAGTAGCAACACCCACGCTGTCAGCATCACGACCGCAGGTTAAGCCACAGTAGCAACCACACAGAGCGATAATAATTCCAAAACAAAAACCGTGAAAGATTCCGACTAAAAAGTTATTCAACCTAAATGCGTCAAATGCGTATTTCCAATATTCTTGATAAGGAAGACCTATCATAAAAACACCGACAAAAGCACCGCCGACCATTCCCATAAAATCGGCAAGCATTGTTAATATAGGCATTGCCAAAACAAGAGCCAATAACCTCGGCATAACTAAAAAATCAATTTGCGAAAATCCCATTGTTTGCAGAGCATCTAACTCTTCATTAACCTGCATCGTACCGATTGTGGCGGCATAAGACGATCCGGTGCGTCCTGCCATAATAATACCAACCATAATTGCCCCCATAATGCGGCACATACCGATAGTAACCAAACTTGCCACATATATTTGTGCACCGAATGTTTGTAACTGTACTACTCCGACAAATGCTAAAATCAACCCTACTAAAAAGCTGATGAGTGACACTATTGCCAATGCTTTCGGCCCACAATCGTCCAATGCTGAGCAAAAATCAATATATCGCATTACGGAACGAAAACTCAGTAAACGTCCCAAGCCGACAAAAACCGCTCCGAAAAAATTAAGTGCATTGGTAAATGCTGAAAAAATATTTGATGTTTGTTTGCCAACTTGTTCCAATATTCCGCCACGATTATTGCTTTTATGTTCCGGCTTACGATCAACGGCAAAAGCCATATCTACCAAATCACGTAAATTCTGCGGCATTTTTTCCAAATTAACGGAAATATTTTTTGCTTGCGCCATTTGCTTAACCATAAAAACAAGCAGAACCAGTGAAGAATCCCATTGTTGCAAATTATCAGGCAAAAATGTTATTTGTTTAACATCTCCGGAAGTATAACCTTCTATTTTTCGTAAATCATTTTGGCTGTCGTAGTGCAGTACACTGCCTTGGGGCACAACATAAATTGTGCCCTCTTTTTGCATAATATCTATGGGATTAGCGGTCAGATTTTTGTGCATTTTCCAAAGCCTCGCTTAATTCTTCCGTTTCAAGTTCGTCTAAATCTTCCGACGCTACGGCGTAACTTCCGTTAAACCATCGCCCCAAATCAACATCTGCACATCGCTTAGAACAAAATGGAGCATACGCCCCATCAGTATATATTTTTTTACAAATCGGACATTTATGCGTTACTATAACTCGGCTCACGGCTCAACCCTTCCTGTGCCACTGCATGTTGGACATTCCACCGTATACAAATCACGCAAACTCGGACGACGACGTTGTCGCAAAATTTCGACATTTCCGCCGCGACTTAACCCCAAAACACGGCTATGCGCAGCATCATCAGCCAATTCTTCATGCAAAACATCTATAACATTTTTCATAAAGCGATATTCTGATGATCCGGCAAAATCAATAACTATCTTTCCGGCTAAATTACGCAGTCTGATTTGACGTGCAATTTCTTTAGCGGCTTCAATATTCAATGCATCAATATCTCCGGCATTATGAACACCGCTACTGTCAACATCTATTGCCACACAAGCTCTGGTTTCTTCTATCTGCAAAGCTCCACCGTTTTTGAGTTTAACCGTGCGATTCATCGCTTCAACAATTTCATCTTCAACGCCATATTCTTCGAAACCGTCACGTTGCTGAGTTACTTTTCCATCAAAAACCTTACTCACTTCATCGACCAAATTCGGCGAATCAACAACAACTTCTTCCAAAGTATCTTTGTAGCGACGAATATATTCCAATAACGGATTTTCTTTAGCAAAAAGCAAAGCCGGCGCGCTCAATGTGCGAGCTTTTTTACGGATATTTTCATAAATGTTGCGCAATTCATTCATTTCATCTAAAATTTGCTGTTCTTCGGCTTCAACTGAAATTGTACGCAAAATCCAACCTTCTTGACCGACACAATGCTCTCTTACCAGTCTCTGATATTTTTCGGCAGTTGCCACATCCTCAATTTTGCGAGAATATTCAACATCATATTTGAACGGACAATAAACCAAGTTCACACCAACCAATTGAATATTACGAACAACTTTTGCTCCTTTTTCCGCATGTTTTTCCTGTGCAACCTGCACCACCACACTTTGCCCCTCATTCATATTTGCTTCCTTGAGGGCTGGTTCATAAGAACTTAAAAAAGCTTCAATACCGTCGCCTATGTTAACCATAAAGCCGTATTTATCGTTAGCTAAATTAATTTTCTTCACAATGCGTCCCAAATAAACGTTACCTTCCACCGCACGATTGGCATTATAAATATCAATTTCCGCCAA
The DNA here is from genome assembly GCA_902795745.1 of uncultured Pseudomonadota bacterium. Lineage (GTDB taxonomy): Bacteria > Pseudomonadota > Alphaproteobacteria > RF32 > CAG-239 > RUG410. The sequence continues at coordinate 24,939 of CADBMG010000078.1, read as the reverse complement.
TCCGTTATCATCAAAAACGGCAATGCCGAAGGATGTTTCGTTATGGTCATATACTATTTTCTTTGCTTGCATTAGATTCCCTCTCCTTTTAATATACTCAATGTTTCATACAGCGGCAAGCCCACCACTCCGGAATATGAACCGACCATTCGTTTTACATAGCCGGCCAATTTGCCTTCAATTTTATAGCCGCAAACATTGTGCCACTCGCCACAAGCAACATAATCTTCTATTTCCTGCGGTGTTAATAATTTCATGGTTATTTTAGTGCTCACTGTACGTTGCGAAAGCTTACCATTTTTATTAATCAAACATACCGAACTGATTACTCTATGCGTTTTTCCCGAAAGCATTTGCATAACTGCACGCTGTTCGTCATCATTCTTTGATTTATGCAAAATCTTTTGCCCTGCAACCACTACCGTATCGCAAGCCAAAATATTTTCATTAGGTCGCAAAGATGCCACATGACGAGCTTTTTCTTGCGCCATACGCCGCACATACGGCAAAGCCTTTTCATAAAGCAGACAATCTTCACAAATATCTGCCGGCAAAATTTCTTTCGGTTCATAAGCAACTTGCCGCAACAAAGCAATTCGTTGCGGCGATCCGGAAGCTAAAATATAGTCTTTGATTTCTGTCATTTATGCTTCATCATCAAAAGTTTTTTCCATACGTTCATGACGTTCTTGCGCTTCAATTGAAAGAGTGGCAACCGGCCTTGCTTCCAAACGTTCAATACCTATCGGCTCTCCGGTTTCCTCACAATAACCGTATGTACCTTCCTCTATTCTATCCAATGCTTCGTCAATTTTTGTAATCAACTTACGAATACGGTCTTTGGTGCGCAAATCAAGAGCCTTGTCGGTTTCAAGTGATGCACGGTCAATGTCATCAGGTTGGCTCAAACCGCCCTGACGCAAATCTTCTAACGTATCTGCCGATTGTGATACGATTGATTTTTTCCAATTAATTAATTTCTGACGAAAATATTCTAATTGCATATCGTTCATATATTCTTCATCTGCCGACGGTTTATAGTCCGGTGGTAATACAATAGACGTTGTCATTATTTATCTCCTGTTGCTAATACATATATTAAGATGATTTTACCAATAATATTATAGGACTGCAAGCACTATTATTGCAAAAATCACACATTTTTACTCTTGACACCATGATTATCTTGCCGCATATTGAAAGGCAATTATTTTATTATTAATATATATATTTGCTTATGAAAAAAATAACCAAAAAACAGGCGATGAACAAGATCGAGGAAATTTTGCACGCCGGAAGTATTACATTGGTAACTGAGAACGTAACTGAGCACACCAAGCTGCACGATGCTCTGTTTGACTCCTTGGATCAAGTTCAGTTTACCATCGAGTTTGAAAAAGCATTTGGAATATCTCTCAAAGAAGATGATATTTCAAATCTCAAAACTATCGGCGACTATGTTAACTACGCCGTGCATCATTCGCCGTTCATTCGCTAACAAAAATCCCTTCTTGAACAAATCAAGAAGGGATTTTTCTTTTGCAAAAGAAAATATCTACTATTCAATTTCCTTTCCGGTTTCTTGGTCAACACACTTTGCCGAAAGCTTAATTTTGCCGCGGCTGTCAGTGCCCAAACATTTAACCCAAATTGTGTCACCTTCTTTATAGAAGTCGCAAACCGAGGCTATACGCTCATTTTTAATCTCGGAAATATGTACTAAACCTTCGGTTTGTCCCACAAAACGGACAAATGCACCAAAGTCCATAATTTTGGTAATAGTACCTTTATAAACGTGACCAACTTCCGGCTCGGCAACAATGTCCATAATAATGTCAATGGCCTTCTGGCAATTTTCGTTATTATTGGAAGCAATCAAAACCGTACCGTCATCTTCGATTTCAATCTTTGTATTAGTCTTTTCGATAATCTCACGAATAACTTTACCGCCCGTACCGATAACTTCACGAATCTTATCTGTAGGAATCTTCATTGTATGAATACGCGGAGCTTTCGGTGAAATCTCAGGACGCGGTTCGGCAATAGCCTTAGCCATTTCGCCTAAAATATGAATACGTCCTTCATGTGCCTGAGCCAAGGCATTTTGCATAATCTCTTTGGTAATGGAGGTGATTTTTATATCCATTTGCAAAGCGGTTACACCATCTTTGGTACCGGCAACTTTAAAGTCCATATCCCCGAGATGATCTTCATCGCCCAAAATATCAGTCAAAATTGCTACACGACCGTCATCTTCTTTGATTAATCCCATAGCAATACCGGCAACAGGCTTTTTCATCGGCACACCGGCATCCATAAGAGACAGACACGTACCGCATACCGTAGCCATAGACGAAGAACCGTTTGATTCCATAATATCGGATACAACACGTAGAGAATAAGGGAAAACCTCTTTATCTTTCGGTAACATCGGATGAATTGCGCGCCATGCCAATTTACCGTGACCGATTTCACGACGTCCCGGTGTTCCCAAGCGTCCGCATTCGCCTACCGAAAACGGAGGGAAGTTATAATAGAGCATAAAATCTTGCTTATACTCAGGGAATAAACCGTCCACCAACTGTGAATCTTCCGGCGTACCTAATGTAGTTACAACCATTGCCTGCGTTTCTCCGCGAGTAAATAGCGCGGAACCATGAGCTTCCGGCAAAACCGCTACTTCACAGCTGATTGGGCGAACCGTTTTAGTATCGCGACCATCAATACGATGACCGGTAGATAAAACTTTTTCACGCATAGTGTGATGCATAACGTTTTCAATAGCATCACCGACATAACGATTTTCCAATTCATTTTCCGGATCAATCGTCGCTTTAATCTCTTCGGACAAAGCTCCGAGCATATCGCCGCGCTGTTGCTTATCGGTAATGCTGAATGCCTGTTCATATCGTGCACCGTATTCATTCATAATACGCGAACTCAAAGCATCATATTCTTCCGGAAACTTCGGCTCTTCCCATTTTTCTTTACCAGCTTCGGCTGCCAATTGTTCAATCAATTCAATAACCGGTTGAAAACTTTCAAAACCGAACATAACTGCGCCAAGCATTGTTTCCTCGGAGAGTTCTTGTGCTTCCGATTCTACCATTAAAACACCCTCTTTGGTACCGGCAACCGTCAATTCCAATTCCGAAGACTGTTGTTGTTCTATTGTCGGGTTTAAGATGTACTTACCTTTGTGATAACCCACTTTAGCAGCACCGACCGGTCCCATAAACGGAATACCGGAAACTGCTAATGCAGCTGAGGCGGCAATCATTGATACTACGTCAGAATCGTTTTTCTGGTCATGGGATAGTACAGTGCAAACAATTTGCACTTCATTTTTAAATGCATCAGGAAATAGCGGGCGAATCGGTCTGTCAATCAAGCGAGAAATTAAGATTTCACGCTCCGACGGTTTACCTTCACGTTTGTTAAAGCCCCCCGGAATTTTACCGGTAGCATAATATTTTTCCTGATAATTTACTGTTAAAGGAAAGAAATCCTGATCCGGTTTAGCCTCTTTTGCCGCAACCACAGTTGCTAAAACCATTGTTTCTCCGTATGTAGCCATTACGGCACCTGTTGCCTGACGAGCAATTTTGCCCGTTTCTAATACTAATTCACGGCCTCCCCAATTCATCTCTTTACGACTAATTTTAAAATCTATCATCTATTTTCTTTCCTTTCTAAAAAATTCTTCTTTTTCCATTCATCTTTTTCCGCACCCAAACTTTCAAAACAGAGAGCTTAGGATTTTTGCGGGGCAGCAAAGCCATCTTTACCGCCCCAATGTTATTACTTACGCAAATCAAGTTTTTTCACAATTGCTTGGTATCTCTCTTCGCTGGTTTTCTTTAAGTGGTCCAGCAAGTGACGACGACGGCTTACCATCTTCATCAAACCTAAGCGAGAGTGTAAATCTTTTTTATGAACATTAAAGTGTTCAATCAAAGCATTAATACGATATGTCCAAATAGCAATTTGAACTTCCGGCGAACCGGTATCGGTTGCGGAATTACCATATTTAGCAACAATTTCTTTTTTTACTTCATTTGTTATCGACATCTGTTTTTTCCTTTATTTTATTTAAGTTAAACACACGAATCGGTGAAATTTTGCGTTCATCAATTCGCACCAACGCAATCAAACAATCCCCAAACTTGGCTGCTACCGGATTTTCTGACGGTTGAATGTCAAAACCCTTTGGAGACAGCCCCTGTCCGTGCATTAGTTTGAGAGCATCTTCTGCCGAAACAGCAATCTCCGCGATGTCGCGCAGAGACGTTTCAATCGGCAAAAGAAACTTCCGTCGTTCTTCTACATACTCCATTTTTTCCAAAGAATCCAGTAAAATTTTTGAATTCAGATCAAAAATTCCACATTTTGTGCGTCTTAGCTCAATTAAATGCCCTACTGTTCCCAATTTTATCGCTAAATCGCGCCCCAATGTACGCACATATGTACCTTTGGAACATTTAACGCGAAATTTAGCCGTATCGGTTCCTATTTCCAATAATTCCAAGGCATATATTTCCACCTGTCGTGGCGGCATATCAACATTTTGTCCTTTGCGCGCCAACTTGTATGCCTGCTGTCCGTTAATTTTTATGGCAGAATATATCGGCGGTATTTGAGTTATTGTACCGATAAAACAAGGCAATGCAGCAATAATTTCCTCACGATTCGGAATTTTTGAACTACGAGCAACCACTTCTCCTTCAATATCATCAGTCGAAGTTTGTTCACCCCATTTAATGACAAATTCATATTCCTTTTCACCCTCGGTAACAAAAGGAACCAGCTTTGTTGCTTCACCGAAAGCAATCGGCAACACTCCGGTAGCAAAAGGGTCAAGAGTTCCGGTATGTCCGTTTTTGTTGGCGTTTAATAACCAACGGGTTTTACCCACCACCTCAGTAGACCCCATTCCCTTAGGTTTGTCGATTATGAGCCAACCGTCAACATCCTCTCTCTTTTTTTGCTTCATCTTTTATCCTTAAAAAATTACTGCAATATTCATATCTTATTGATTTTACGATGTCAATAAATAACGAAAGAGTAATTTGATTTACTCGTATTAAACTAAATAAAAACTTAAATATTTAAGAGTAACATTGTCACAAATACATTTTAGGGAGAAATACATGTCAATTTTAGCTGCTGTTTCCGTACCGCACCCGCCGCTTATTTTACCGCAAATAGGCAAAGGCGAAGAGCAAAAAATCAAAAATACAATTAAAGCTTATAAAAAAGCTATGAAATTTTTAGCCGCTTATAAGCCGGAAACAGTAGTGATTATCAGTCCTCACAGCGTAATGTATCGTGACTATTTCCATGTTTCGCCTCATAGCGAAGCCACCGGCAATATGGCACGTTTTAACGCCCCGGATGTAACACTCCGTTGTGATTATGACAAAGAATTTGTCAGCTGTTTGGAGCAAATTTGCCGACGATTCGATTTTCCTTGCGGCACATCAGGAGAGCAAGACGCTTCTCTTGATCATGGCACATTTATTCCGTTACATTTTTTTGATGAGGCGTACTCAAAATACCAAGTTGTACGCATAGGTCTTTCAGATTTAAGTTTATTGCATCACTACGAATTGGGAAGATTAATTGCCCTAACCGCTGATAAGTTGAACCGCCGCACTGTAATCATCGCCAGCGGTGATTTGTCGCACAAACTATCGGCAAACGGTCCGTACGGTTTCGTAAAAGAAGGTCCTATCTATGATCAAAAAATCACATCCGTTTTGCAAAATGCCGACTTTATGACTATGTTGAATATGTCTCCGCAATTATGCGAAGCTGCCTCAGAGTGCGGACATCGCTCGTTTGTGATTATGGCCGGTGCATTGGATGGCAAAAAGGTTAAAGCTAAATTACTCTCTTATGAAGGACCGTTCGGTGTTGGCTATGGTGTAGCACAATTTGCAGTCGGTAGCGAAGACAAAACACGCCATTTCGGAACGCAATATTTAGCTGAACTTGAAAAAATGCGGCAAAAAGAAGATGCGTATGTGCAGTTGGCAAGACAAACAGTTGAAACATATGTTACAAGTAAAAAAATGCCGTTAAATATTTCTTTGCCGACAGAGATGCTTTTTGCCCGCGCCGGAGCATTTGTTTCTATAAAAAAGCGCGGAATTTTGCGTGGTTGTATTGGTACAATCAATGCCGCACAAAATTGCTTGGCTGCTGAAATTATGCAAAATGCCGTTGCGGCCTGTTCTCGTGACCCTCGCTTTGAGCCGGTGCGGGCATACGAACTCAGCGAGCTGGTGTATAGTGTCGATATTTTAATGCCGGCAGAGCCTGTTTCTTCTATTGCCGAGCTGAATGCTAAAAAATACGGTGTAATTGTCGAAAACGGTAATAGGCGCGGTCTGCTTTTGCCGGATATAGAAGGAGTTGATACGCCGCAACAACAAATAGTGATAGCTAAACAGAAAGCCGGTATTGCTGAAAGTGAGGATATAAAATTATCTCGTTTTGAGGTGGTGCGCCACAAGGTGGATTAAAAATTTGTTTTAACACAACCGATTACATATATTGACAAAACCGCAAAGTTTATGTATAATGAGATGATTTTTAATTATTTAAATATATGGAGTATATGGATTTGATAACGAGCGGACAATTCAAGGAATTGCGAGCTCAGGTTTTTTATCGCCGTTTATCCGAAAACAGCGAAACCGCATTCGTGGATGTCCTCAGTGAAAATGAAGAGCAGGCCTTAGCAAAAGCTGTTTGCGCTAATGAAACCGAAGCAGCCGATTTTGCCAAGGAGTACTACCAAAAGTATCCTCCTTTCAACAGTGCTCTTGCAATTATGTTTGAGTACATGAACAATGCGCTGGCATCCGATGTCGTCTTCATTGCTATCAAGCGTTGGAGTTTGGTACCGGAAATGGCAGAAAATCTCTGCCGTGTAGCCGTCGGTTGCGACGGTGCGGAAGATATGTTCAAACATATCAAGGCTTTTGCCGAAAATCCACGAGCTACTGTCGCCAACAGCGGAGTAGAACGTTGGCTGATGAAAGTCGACGGCAAATGGAACGAAAAAGAAAAATTGGCCGAGATATATCTTGCCCAATTTGAGGGAAAAAATAAGGTGTTCAGCTCAAAATGAACACCTTGTTTTTGACACAATTTTCTTCTATGATAAATATGGCAATTTATAAAAATCACATCTTTTCAAAATTAATCCGCGGATCAACCAACGAATATGTAATATCGCTGATAAGTTTTAATACCAATCCGAGCAATGCAAATATGTACAACGTACCGAAAACTACCGGATAGTCGCGCGTTGTTATTGCCTCATACCCCAGCAGTCCCAAGCCATTGAGTGAAAAAATTACCTCAATCAACAATGAACCGGTAAACAGCATTTTAATCAACAATGACGGAAATCCGGCAATAATAATCAACATTGCATTGCGAAAAATATGTCCGTATAAAATACGATTCTCCGGTACTCCTTTTGCCCTTGCTGTCAGCACATATTGCTTATTTATTTCATCAAGAAAAGAATTTTTCGTCAGCATGGTCAAACCGGCGAAACCACCGATAACCATGGTTAAAACCGGCAATGTTATATGCCAAAAATAATCTTTAATTTGAGCCAAAAAACTTAAATTATCCCAATTGTCACTTACCAATCCTCTCAGCGGAAACCATTGCCAATATATTCCGCCGGCAAAAAATACAATAAAAAATACCGCCAACAAAAATACCGGCATCGCCGAACCGATTACCACGGCAAATGAAGTGATAATATCAAATTTAGAGCCGTCTTTTTGTGCTTTTTTTATTCCGAGCGGAATGGCTATAAGATAAATCAGTAAAGTTGACCACAAACCCAGTGAAACCGAAACAGGCAATCGTTCTTTTATCAATTCCAAAATTGTTTTATCGCGGTAATAACTTTTACCAAAGTCAAACAGCAAATAGTCTTTCAACATTTTACCGTAACGCATATACCACGGTTTATCAAAGCCGAATTGTTGTTCCAGAGCTTTTATTAGGTCTTCCGGTACCCCTTGTGCTCCTACATATTTTGCACTTGTTGTCGATTCGTTGACCACATTTTGCTTTGCTTCAACACTTGATGTCAATTGCGATTTGGCATCGGTATTCATTCCGCGATATTGCGCCAACATATAGTCAACAGGTCCTCCCGGAGCCAATTGAATAATGGCAAAATTAACCGTTATTATTCCCCACAGAGTGAAGGGAATCAATAGCAATCTTTTCAATATATATCCGCGCATTATCTCTCCTTTGCCCACCACGTAAACGGCTGAAAACCGGTTTTTATTTTCGTTTGAGGCTGCTCAAACTTATCCCAATATGCCACTCTCTCTACCGGTGAAAACCATTGAAAAATCATATAATTTTCGTGCAACAATACTCTGTCAAGTGCCTTCACGTACGCTACAAAATCCGTTTTTTCCTGAGCAGCAACCAAGCCTTTTATCAGCGCATCGACAACCGGATTTTTTATCCCAATTACATTGTTACTTCCTTGCATATCCGCCGATTCGCTCCCCCAATATTCTCTTTGCTCATTGCCCGGTAATTGCGATACACGATACGACACAATTGCCATATCAAAATCAAACGTATCCAAACGATTTTTAAAAATATTGACCTCCAAATTGCGGAATACTGCTTTTATACCGATTTTACGCAAATTTTCGATGAACGGCAACATCACTTTGGTGAAGGTTGCACCATTTGCCGAATTGCTTAAAATCTCAATTTCTAACGGCTCACCTGTTTGCATATTAGTCATTTTATCGCCGACAAAATCATAACCTGCTTCTTTAAGAAGAACCACTGCTTTTTTTAAGTTTTCGCGCGGATTATTTATCTCTTTATTCACCGTCAATTGATATGGTTCGCTGAACACTTCCGAAGGCAATTGCTCTTTGTAGCGTTGCAAAATCTCCAATTCTCTTCCCTCCGGCAAGCCCGTTGCTTCCATTCCTGTATTAGTAAAATAGCTGTAAAGACGCTGATATTGATTATAAAAAAGTTTTTCGTTTGCCCACTCAAAGTTAAAAGCCAAATCTATTGCCTTGCGCACTCTTCTGTCCTTAAATTTATCACGCCGCACATTGAAAGCAAAATTTTGCAAAATCGCCGGATTATGATGTTCAATAGTTTTTTTCACCACTTTACCGGTTTTTATCAAATCATTGTCATAACCGGTCATCCAAATCTTAGCAATATACTCTTCACGCACATCAATATTACCGGCAAAAAGTGCTTGTAGTGTAACCGTAGTGTCTTGATAATAATCATAGCGTATTTGCTCAAAGTTATAAAAGCCGCGTTGCACCGACAAATCTTTTCCCCAATATTGAGGATTCTTTTTAAATGAGATATATTTATTAACCTGAAAATCATCAACTACATACGGTCCGCTGCCAAGTGGCACTTGCAAAGTGGGCTTATCAAACTCACGACCTTGCCAATCTTTTGCAGAAAAAATATAGAATTGAGCCAAAATCATCGGCAACTCTTTATTTTCGACGCCTTCTTTGAAATAAAAACGCACTTCATGATCATTTATTTTTTCTGCTCTGGCCACATCGGCATAATACATTTTATAAACCGGAGAACCCTTTTCCATAATCGCATTAAAGCTGAAAATAACATCATCGGCCAAAACAGGTGTTCCATCTGCAAATTTTGCCTCTTTATTCAAAATAAACCCGACATAAGATTTATCTTCCGGCAAATCGAACTTTTCCGCCAGCAAAGGATAAACCGTAAACGGATCGTCAACCGGAGATATTCCCAGCGTTTCCATTGTTAAGAGCGGTACAAAAATTGCCGCCACACCTTTAAATATATACGGATTAAAATTATCAAACGTACCATATGCCGGCAAAACCATCTTACCACCTTGCGGCGCGGTAGGATTAACATATTCAAATGCCGAAAAACCCGATGGATATTTTGATTGCCCGTAAAGTGCTATTCTGTCACTGATTTTTGCCTGTGCCGCACTGCAAAGAGTTAAAATAAAGCAAAAAACTATTTTATTGACCGTAATTATTTTCATCGGTCCAACCGCCAAATGGATATACCAAATCTTCATCGTCCTTATCTGCACTTACCGGTTCCGGCACGGTTTGCTTTTCCGCACTTTGAGCAGTTGCAACTCCGGCGGACTGTATAGCTTCCTGCCTAACCGCAGCCAACCGTGCAGCAAAATCTCCGGCTCCGCTTTGCAAGGTCGGTTCCTTTTGCATATCCGCCGTGGAAGCGGAAACATCATCAAATCCGGAATCTCTCGTCGCCGTCAAAGTGTTTGCGACAGTTTCTTCTGTATGAGAACTTACACTGCTTAAACGAGGCTCATCATCATGTTCAAAATCGGCTGTCGCAGAGAAACTAGGCTCTTTTGTATCCGATTCGCTTTGAAAACTGTTATGCAATGCTTGAAAGAAAGGATCTTGATCGATAATTGAAGTTTTTTGCTCCTCATCTTCTTTGCGTCTGAATAGCTTAAAACGAGAAAATATAGAGGACTTTTCTTCAACAAGTTCTTCGTCATCATCATTGTTTTCTTCATCATTTTTATCAACATTCATAATGGAATTTTGTGCATTCGGCTCTTCCATCGTAGCTAATTTCAAAACCGAAGCATAGTCATTTTTGTCGCTCCAATCTGATGATGTATGCAAATTGTCCTGTTTATCTGCCGACAATCCGTCTGTTCCGGAAGCAAGCGGAGCAATAATCGAATACACCTTACCGAACACTCCCATTTCTATCATCCTGATAAAAATACGATCTCGATCGTGCTTTTCCAATAATTGCAATAAGTTTTGATAGCGAGAACAAAACTCTAAAAGAGCCCCTCTGAACACTTTATCTCTTCCGACTTTTTCATGTACCCAAGCATCAAAAGTACTACGACTTTTGCTCGCCTCCAATACGGCTTTACCCAGTGTCCAACGTTCGCCCCGTCCCACTCGTTGCCACAATTGCTCCAACTGTGCCGAAGAGGCAATATTGCATCTTTGAATAATTTCGCTCAATGCCTCATTCATATCGCTGATTAATACTTCAAACTTATTTATAACGAAACCATCTTTAATTTCATGCTCGGCATCAAGCATCACTCTTACTACCAAATCGGTATAATCCTGATTTTTTTGCAGTTGTGTTAAGAGTTCGCTTTGCTTGCGATTAATCATCCGGTTATTGATGTATTGATTTACAAACCCGAATATCATCCATACCACCAACAGCGGCAAAAACACTACCGTCAACAATATCAGCATCATCTCGGGACTTTGTTCCCACAAACCTTCCGCCGCTAATTTTGAACGCGCAAACAACAATGCGTAAATAAGCCAACTTACCGAAGAAAAAAATGCCAGAAAAAAAGCAAATACTTGCATTACTTAATCCTTATTCCGTTATAAAATTTTCATTACTCGGTAGTTTAGCGGTATTTTAACATCTCGTCAAGACGCATTGATATTAATGTAAACAACCATTTTTTCGATTCGCAAACAGAGAGTAAAAAAAATCTCTGTTAACATAGTAACAGAGATTTTTCTTTTACTTTGTCGGTAAAAATTACTTTAAAGAATCCTTCAATACTTTGCCGGCTTTAAAGCGAGGAGCCTTAGAAGCAGGAATTTTGATTTCTTTGCCGGTAGCCGGGTTGCGACCTGTACGAGCAGCACGCTTAGCTACATCAAATGTACCAAAACCGGTAATTTGCACAGCATTACCTTTTTTCAAAGCTTTCATAATAACAGCAATAGCAGCATTAACAACTTGCGTTGTAGCAACTTTCGATGCATCTGCTTCTTTAGCAACGGCATCAATGAATTCAGTCTTATTCATAATTTATTCCTTTCTATTGATTAAATTAAGGTTCTGCACCTTTCCCCTATATAATCAAGGCAAATTTTGCAAATGTCAAAACAAAATATCGTGTTTATTAACAGCTACTTTGCTTTTATTGCACTTTTGGAGGTAAAATTCACCGAAGTACACTCCTCATAGGATATTTTTCCGTTGTTTATATAACCATTTGCTCTGAAACTGAACGTATCATAAGTAGTAACAATTATGTGATCAAAAACTTCCAAATCCATAACCTCGGCAGCCTGCATCACTTTTTCGGTAATCAAAATATCCTCCGGCGATGGTCGACAAATTCCTGATGGATGATTATGAGCCAAAACGAGCATTTGTGCTTTTTTATCAATTGCTTCCTTCATCATTGCCGGAATCGGTACGGAAGAACTCTTAACCGAACCGGTACTCAAATGCTTTTCGCCCAAATATTCGCGTTGGCTGTTAAAGTAAAAGCACCACATTTCCTCAACATTCTTGTGACCGAACTGAGCGCGGCAATAATTTTCAAAATCTACCCATGCCGTAAAAATATGACGATGATTATCGGCAAAAGCGGCACTGGTTGAACGCAAAATCATCACATCAACCAGTCGCAGCAAAGTAATAATGTTATCACTGATTTGACATTTTTCACGCAACAATTGCGTCGAAGCGTGCAACACTCCGTTCAAATCCCCAAACTCTTTAATCAACTTTTTAGCCAAAGGTTTAACATCGCGACGCGGAATAGCATACATCAACAACAATTCCAAAACCTCATAATCCGGCATACTCGCGCCGTCATCAAACAAAAACCGCTCACGCAATCTGGCCCTATGACCAAAATATGAGGGTTCTTCATTTTGTGCTGTTGTCATGTATAGTCCTTTTATTTATATGGTGTTTTATCAAGACCTTTCGGCGAATAAGTGAATACCTCAACACCGTCTTTGGTCACCCCCATTGAATGTTCAAATTGTGCCGACCATGCATGGTCACAGGTCACGGCAGTCCATCCGTTAGAGAGAATCACACCGTCTTTTTTACCTAAATTAATCATCGGCTCTATGGTAAAAAACATTCCTTCTTCCATAATCGGTCCCGTACCTTTTTTGCCGCAGTGCATCACATTAGGTTCATCGTGAAAGACTTTACCTAAACCATGACCGCAAAACATATCAACCACCGAGTAACCGTACTTGTGAGCATATTCTTCAATTACAGCACCGATGTCACCAAAATGTGCCCCTGGTTTTACCACATCAATTCCGCGCATTAAACATTCATACGTTACTTCGCACAAACGCTTACCTTTAATTTTCGGCTTTCCCGCAAAATACATCCGGCTCGTGTCACCGTAATAACCGTCAACAATAGTCGTTACGTCAATGTTTAAAATATCGCCGTCCGCCAACTTACGTTCATAATCAGGAATACCGTGACAAATCACTTGGTTAATTGAAATACAAGTTGCTTTCGGATATCCGTGATACCCCAAACAAGCAGAAACCGCTCCGTGTTCTTCCATAAATTTCAGGCATAAATCATCAAGTTCACCGGTTGTTACGCCTACCTGCACATAATCGGTAATAAAATCCAAACATTCAGCAGCCACTCTACCTGCTCGGCGCATCCCTTCAAAGTCAGCCGGATTGTCATAAATTTTGATATTATTTTTATTAATTCGCAACCTTTTTCTCCCTGCAACAAGGAATATATCATTTAGGAGCAAATTACAAGAGCATTTTTAATAAAATTAACTTATTTACCGTATCCGCCGTTTTTTATACTGCGCTGTGCTCGCCTCTGTGCTGTCCTTGCTTTGCGATTTGCCTCGCGTTCTGCTTTTCTGGCATTAATTGCCAAACGTGCTTCATCAGATTTTGGTTTTAGCTTGGACTTATGCTTTTCTGCGTAAGCTTTATTGCGATTAGAAATATGTTTTTCTTCTTTGGCGATAATTTGGTCCGGATTGCTGATATATTCAACCTTCCCATTCATAGATTCAAGTGCCACTGTTTTAAGAGTTGCTAATTCATTTAAATCACAGTCTACCAACTTATAAACGCTCACTCCGGCGTACGGATTATAATCCACCGCAACCATTTTCATTTCATCTTCATTAACATTTTCCAATAGTTTAACTTTTTTCTTAGACAATTTATAGATCTGACCGTTGGAAAGAGGATGACTTTTATCAACTATATCATCTAAAATTTCGGCGGCCTCTCTTGCCTGTCCTTCACTGGCATGACCGAAGAACACCACCATCGGCTCATCTTTATTCGGACGGCTGTCTTTAATAAATTTCAGCATAAACCTCGTCCCGTTTTCGCCGTTATGTCCGGAAAGTTGAATATGGCGACGCTCAAAATTTCCCGGATCCAAACCAAAATCATTGGCAATAACTTCAACTCCTTGCGAGGCAGCAAGTTGCAAATCTTTTCGCACTTCTTCCGGATGTAACCCATCAATCAGTCTCTGGCCTTGAAGAAGCACTGAATTATCATCAAACTTAAACCTCGTATGCATTCCGCGTGCCAAACGCGCTAAGCCTGACATCTGATATTCCGACTTTTCACCAAATGCCCCGCTAATGAAAACCATGCCTGAAGGATACTCTTTATTAAACACCTTCGCATCAGCATTTTCAATATCCTGACTATTGAAAATAATATCATCAAAATCCGAATGTCTGTTCTGCAAGCTGGTATAAACAATCTGCATCTGAAAACCGTCAAGAAATGCCTTAAATTTATTGCCTACAGCCTCTTGTTCTTTGGCAAAAATCTGCGCTGCTTTCAAATACACATACATATTTTCCATACTGCGCGAAATCAGCGGAACATAAAATCTTTTACCCGGACGATTACGCAAAATATCAAGCACCTCGTTGACACATTCATCAATACTTTGCTGAGACAATTTTTCAACCTCTTTCAAAGTCATATTTTTACCAAACATATGACTGTCATCAACGGCAATGGAGGTTGAATCAACATAAAGATGAGTCGTAGGAAACTCTTTTGACAATTTTTGATATTTCTTAAAATCCAGCGGCTCACTGAATTGCGATGCTGCCAAACGATTATCCCCCATATCTTCAAACACGGCATCTTTCATCTTGAATTTGAAGCCCATTGCTCCCGGTGTCGGATGCGAAACACAATAACCGGCAATACCCATTGAGCCTATTTTAAACTTTTTATAAGGTTTTATTACTTTAAATTCCGGCCAATTTTTATACGGAATCTTCATACTTTTGCGCAACAACGCCTTTATCGTTTCAACAGTATCATAACTGGCATAAACTTTTGGCAGTTTAAAACCTGCCAGCGCTAAATGCGATAATGCTCCAATATGGTCTTCATGAAAATGCGTTATCAACAATGCATCAATCGGTTCGCTTGCTTTATGTTCACCCTTATTGTCACTGTAATCGAAATATTTGCGCACATCCGGCAATAAAGCACTCAGGTTCATATTATATTCCAAAGCCTTATTTTTTTGTTCATCGGTAGGAAACAATGAGCCTAAATCGACCATTATTCTTGTAGTTTTGTCATCAACAACATCCGTCAACAACAGGCTGTTTGCACCAATCCGTTCTTTATTGACACCACCGATAAGCGTAAAATACGAACCATCTTTCATTGCCATCATCAAGCTCCTTAAAATCCCATAATTTCCTTTATCATACACATTTTTTGACAAAATGCAATATTTTTTACAAGAAATGTTGATTTTTGCGCATCATTGCATATATCAAAATAAAAAATTTACAAAATGAGGAGAGAAAAATGTTCAAAAATGCTTATCTTAATTTCTTTTTCAGCCTGATAACCGTAGTCATAACTGCAGCTTTATGCAGCTGGTTTAATCGTATCGGCATGCAAAATTTCTACGAGCAAATTCAAAAATCAGCCCTTACTCCGCCTGACATTGTTTTTCCTATTGTTTGGAGTGTATTGTATGTTTTGCTCGTACTGGCATTTGATATGGTCTTAAATGCAGAGAATCTTCCGATTCGCAACCAAGTGTGGCTGTTTTTGGGCAACATGCTTTTACAAATTTTATGGTGCTACGTATTTTTCGCTCAAGGTTGGTTTATGCTCGGATTTGTTGTACTGATTATACTCGATTTTGCCACCGCAATTTTAATTGAACAATTTTACGAGGTAAACCATACCGCCGCTTATCTGTTACTGCCATACATGGCATGGTTATTGTTTGCCACTTACTTAAATTGGACAGTCGTAGCTCTTAACGGCAATACTTTTATTTCTTAAAAAAACAAATGTTCCGTTGTTTTTTAACTTAACTTTATATTTTTGATAATACGCTGTTTGCAAAATTTATAAGCAGGGAACAAAAAATGACGGAACATTCACATAATCATAAACACCACGACATTTGTCATCATCACGGAGAAGTAAGCGAAAAATCGGTTAATTTACTCCTACTGTCGTTTGTCGTTAATATGATGCTCTCGGTGGTTGAAATTATCGGTGGCATCTGGGCCGGAAGCGTTGCCTTAATAGGTGATGCCTTGCACAATACTTCCGATGCCCTGTCAATATTAATTGCGGTTATAGCCTTCAAAATCGGACACAAAAAAGCCTCAGCCAAATATACCTATGGCTTTAAACGTGCGGAAATTATCGGCGGATTCGTTAATTTAATTCTGCTGTTTATCTCCGGTATATATCTGCTCATTGAAGGAATTGAACGACTGATTGCGCCGCAGCCGATTGACGGAATGCTGATTATCTTTATTTCAATTTTAGCTTTATTGATTGATGCCGCTACTGCTAAAATATCGCATCACGATTCGCACCATAATACTAATATGAAAATGGTTTTTGTGCATAATTTGGCAGATGCTTTCGGTTCAATCGGCGTCATTATTTCCGGCTTTTGCGTTGTCAAATTCGGTTTTTATCGAGTCGACGGCATCATAGCCTTGCTGATAGCTTCTTACATGATTTGTCAATCGATAATTTCTTTTCCGAAAATAGTGAATATTTTGATGAATGCGGCTCCTGACAACATTAATATTGAAGATATCAAACAAACAATTTTGCAAATAAACGGAGTTAAAGGCATTCATCATGTTCATTTATGGTGTATCAACGAAAACGACATCGGACTGGAATGCCATGTTGAAACCTGCCAATTGCAGATTATTCCGCAAATTGCTTCATTGGTGCAAGAAAAATTCGGCATTTCACATTGCAATATTCAAATTGAAGAAAAAGATTGCTGCGAGCATTGCAAGCTGTAAATCAAACTCGTTTATATTCAAAAAACACCGGCTTACGCCCTTCCCGTATTGCCTTACGCTGATATTTGGTCTCAAACCAATCGGCAGGAGGATTGCGCCAATCATCAGAGCATTTTGCCGTCCAGCAAAAATCCTTATTATTGCGCATCTGCTCCATCACCCAACGCTTATAAACCTGATGATCGGTAGCAATTTGCAATATTCCTCCACGCTTTAACAAGCGTGACAATTCCCGTAAATTATCCGGATTAACAAAACGCCGTCCGGCATGTTTCTTCTTCGGCCACGGATCCGGAAACAACAGATATATTTTATCAAAAACTCCACTCGGCAAAGCTGCAAACAATAAACGAACATCGTCGTCAAAAACACGCACATTATCTTTTCTGCCGGAAACTAAATGTATTTCATCAACCTCGCCACAGTCATCACCTTCTTTAATTCCGGTTAAAATGCTGAGCAAATTTGCCACACCGTTTTTATAAACTTCAACTCCGACAAACCCGTTCTGGGGTTGGGTCATAGCTAACGCAGCCAAATGCTCTCCATCTCCAAAACCTATTTCAAGGCAATATTTTTCTTTTGATTCTGCAAAGCATTTATCCAAATCTATTTTTTCTGCCGAAGATAAACGCAAACGCGGCAAAAAATTCTCAATGAGAAAACTTTTTGCCTTGCGTATTGTACGCCCTTTGCGTCTACCGAAAAATTTCGGTTTATCTCTGAATTCTTCCGAATTATTTATCGTCATTTTCTAATGATTCCAAATCCGGAGTATTATAATTGGATCTGGACAAACCTACCAACAAATTGAAAATATTCTTAGCTAAAGTACGGTTCACTATTTTATAATATGCACGAACAAGTTCCAACGTCTCGGCGCGCTTCATCGGATCATCTTCAAGCTCCGGCGGTACATCATGAACATAAGCATCACCCTCATTTTTCGGGCGCGGACTGCATTCGGCAACACGAGCATCAATATCCTCAAAAAAGAAGTTCATTGGTACGCTCAAAACACAGCTGATATCCCACAAACGGCTTGCTCCTACGCGATTCAAACCCTTTTCATATTTCTGCACTTGCTGAAAAGTCAAGCCCAACTTTTCTGCCAATTGCTGCTGCGTCATGTGCAAAATAGTACGACGCAAGCGAATACGCTTTCCTACGTGAACATCAATCGGATTTGGCTCATTATCGTCCATTCTGCCGCGTATAGACTTTGTTCTTCTCATCTTCTGCTCCTATAAAATATTAATTTATTATGTATACCTATATAAAAGATTCTATATTGGTTGTCAATTGATTTTAATACATCTTTCAAATGGTATTTTTCTCGTTTTCTTATATATAATTATTTTTTATCATTTTTCAGGAAAAGCAGCAAAAAAGATTTTCAGAATATCATTCAGAAGATTTCCGTCATTGATAAAAAAGCCGTTTCAAAGCAACTTTGATGAAAAAACTTTTTTAATTAAAGTCATAAATATCAGAACCGTCGGCAGGTATATTCAAAACAGCCTCAATTCCGTCCTCCGCCGTCGGTTGGCACAGTTGCAAATAATCAACCGCCCAGCTGGCAAGAGCCAATGCCGCAATCGGTAACACCACTTTTTCGAACGGAAAATGAGCGTGTCCGCCGTTTTTTGCTTTCATCCATTGATAAAATACCGAACTGTATATCAAAATAAGCGCACCGAGTAAGGCACAGAACAAAAACGGATCCATATAAAAAATCAAAATCGGCTGCGGAGTATACACCAAATCTTTAATATAAACCCCGCCTATCATCGCTAAGGACAAAGCCATTAATAAAAAATTACGCAAAGGAAAATTCCAATTTTTCTTTTCAAACCACAATATTGTCCAATAACCGATGAGTGCGAGTAATGCGCCGGACCAAATTGCTACCACACCGTCATCAACACCCAAATTGCGGGCAACACTCAAACCGGCAACCACCCCTACCGTACATACGGCACAAGCCGGATTCGCCAAAACCGGAACGCTGTAAATAAAAACGGCAAGAAATAAAGCTAAAAGCAACATCATTTTTCTCCTTTGTCATTAATATGTACCCACCTTAGCTGATTTTTATCATAAATCAAGTAAAAATATAACAGTACAAAAAAATCCTGCCGCCCTTGTGGGGGAACAGGATTTTTTCAAAGATTTCATGCTCAGAGATACCCTCCGAGCAGAATCATCGCCTTGTGCTTCTCGTCGAGGTACGTCACATCAGCATTAAGCTTGTTGCAGATCAACGCCCAGTAGCCGTTGCCGGAATGCTCCATTCCGTCAATCCAGTAACGACCGGAAAGCGGAGCAATGCCGACCTCCTTGAGCTTGGCGTTGAGTTCAGGCAAAACCGGAGCGATGACCTTCTCGGCCACGTGCTTGTCGGCCATCTGGCTGCGCAGCTCATCAGGATACGGCGCCGGCTGGCTCACACCGAAGAGGATAAAGAACCTTGAACTGTTGCGCGGAAAAATACCGAGCGGCTTCATTTCCTTGCCTTCACTAAAAGGCACACGCCTGCGCTCTCCGTCAACCTCAACCAGCAAATCAAACCTCTCGTCGGCATACTTGGACCTGCGAGCAAGAATCTGTGCCTCACGGATATCATCAACCGTAGCACCACTTTCATCCATAAGCATCAGGATGAAAGGCAAAATTTTTTTCTTTTCCATATATCTTAATTATTGGTTAGACAAAAAGAATAATATCGCTATTTTTCTGAAAGTCAACATTTTTTTTGTTAAAAAATTACGAAAAGCAAAATTTTTGTTGCGAAAAAAAAATAAATGTTTTATGTTGCCCTCATCAATCACTTTTAAAATTGTATATATGGAGAATAAAAGATGAAACAACTCGCAGGAGCAATAAGAATTGGCTGGGTTATTGAATATAAAGGCAAGCCATGGACAATTACCAAAGCCGTACACATCAAACCGGGAAAAGGCGGAGCTTTTATGCAGGTAGAAATGAAAGAAGTTGAAGCCGGTACCAAAACCAATGAACGCTTTAGAACCGAGGATACGGTTGAAAAGTTGATGGTAGAAGACAGAGATTGCCAATTTTTGTTTGAAGATGCTTCCGGATTAACCTTTATGGAATCCGATACTTACGAACAATTTACCATGCCGGCAGATATTTTAGGCGATTCGCGCCCGTTTTTGACTGACGGTATGGATGTAAAAATTTCTTACATCGACGGTCGTCCTATTTCCGTTGATTTGCCGTTGCAAGTAGTTTGCACGGTTGTTGAAACCGAACCTGTAATCAAGGGACAAACCGTTTCTTCGTCATACAAACCGGCAATTTTGGATAACGGCGTACGCACAACTGTTCCTCCGTTCATCGGCGTAGGTGATAAAATCGTTGTCGGCACAGCCGAAGCTAATTATGTTGAAAGAGCAAAATAATGGCATATCTTTCTCCTCTTTTGACCTTAACCATTGGCGCACTGAAAAAGGCTGCTATTCCGTTGGCGCGTGATTTCAACGAATTGGAACACCTGCAGACTTCGGTACACGGCGGAGAACGATTTGCTCAACATTCGTATGAAAAAGTACGCAATATTTTGCAAGAAGAACTCGCTAAAATAAAGCCTAACTACGCTTTTGTCAGCGAAACAGTCGATTCGCTCCCGACAAACAATAGCTATTTTGTAATTAACGCTATTGACGGTATGACAAATTTTGCACACGGCAACACGCGTTTTGCTCTATCGGTAGCCATGATTGAAAACAACACCGTGACATTAGCGGCAGTGTATAATCCGATAACCGATGAGATGTTTTTTGCCGAAAAAGGTGCCGGAGCATTCAAAGAAGGCTTCCGCAGCCACGAACGTTTACGGGTAGCCGGTCGCAAAAACATTGAAAACGCATTGTTCAGCACCAATGCTGCTGCGACCTTAGTCCAGAAAGCTTTAAGCGTTTCGCCTAACCTCAACATCAGCGGCTGTCCGGCTATGGATTTAGCCTATGTTGCTGCCGGCAAAACCGATATTGCTGCTATTGTCGACACTCCGATTATTTCAATGGCTGCCGGCATATTATTGGTTAAAGAAGCCGGAGGTTATGTATTGGCAATGGGCGAAAAGGACGTGCGTAGCGAAGATTTGCTCAAAGCACTAAGCGGCGGCAGAATTATTGCTTGCAATGAAGCTTTGCGCCAAAAAGCAGCTGATTTGTTCGCTTAAATCGAAAAAAATTAAAAAATGATAAAAATAATGCTTGCGTATTTGAAAAGCATAATGTATAAAGGCTAAAAAATATCGTAAGTTGTTAATTGGAGAATATAAATGAAAAAAGGAATTCACCCTGATTATCACGAGATTACATATGTGATGACAGATGGAACAGAAGTTAAAACCAAATCGACTTGGGGTAAAGCCGGCGATAAGATGTTGCTCGAAATTGACCCGAAGTCGCATCCGGCTTGGACCGGTCAACGTCGCTTGGTAGACAGTGGCGGTCAGGTAAGCAAATTTAACAATAAGTTTGCCGCTTTTGGTTTGAAAAATAACTAATGTTACCAAAGCAATTGCTAAAAGCGCCTGCATTGAGCAGGCCTTTTGCGTTTATAAAGTGAAAAATATGCTTGTATATTGAAAGTTGCTTGTTTACAGTAAGCATATAGAGAACAAAAAATGAAAGGAATAAAATTATGACAGCACCTTTAATGCCAAAAGCAACAGCCGTATGGCTTGTTGAAAATACGACACTGACTTTTCGCCAAATTGCTAAGTTTTGCGAAATTCACGAATTAGAAATTCAAGCCATTGCAGACGGCGATGTAGCTTATAATATTGTCGGTCTGAGTCCGATTAACAACAATCAGCTAACTTGGGAAGAAATTCATCGTTGTGAAGCCGATTCGCATGCCGATTTGGTAGCAAACGTTTTAGAGAACAATGTTAAAGAGCGCAATGCCAAGGCTAAAAAGCTGCTAACCCCGACGCAGCGT
Source organism: uncultured Pseudomonadota bacterium (assembly GCA_902795745.1). Classification (GTDB taxonomy): domain Bacteria; phylum Pseudomonadota; class Alphaproteobacteria; order RF32; family CAG-239; genus RUG410. The sequence continues at coordinate 2,798 of CADBMG010000078.1, read as the reverse complement.
AGTGAAAAGCCGGCGGCAATTTTATGGATTCTGCAACAATTTCCTAACATTATCGATTCGCAAATTGCCAAATTATTAGGCACTACAAAACCGACAATTGCCAAGGTTCGAAATAAAGGCTATGAAGACTTAAAGCCGAAAAACCCGATGACATTAGGCCTCTGTGATGAAATTTCACTGGAAAAAGCAGTTAGCGTATCAGAGGCATTAAGTAATCCTAAACCTAAGACCAAAAAGAAACCTGCTAAAAAAGCTAAAAAGACTAAGGTTGCAGCAAAGAAAAAAACAGTAAAAACTAAAACAACTAAAACTGCCGCGAAAAAGACTGCACCAAAAAGTAAAGCAGTAAAAACTAAAACGGCAACGAAAAAAACAGCTGCTAAAAAAACGGTAACCAAAGCTAAAACCGCCAAAGCGGCAACAACCAAAACTACGGCTAAAAAAACAACAAAGACTAAAACCGCAGCGAAAAAAGCTGCTGCTAAAAAAACAACAAAGAAAGCAACCGCAAAGAAAAAGTAAAAACTTTGCTTAAAATGAAAAAATCCCTGACGTCAGTCGGGGATTTTTTGTTTTGACGTAAATAATTTGTTTATTTTGCCAAAGTCAACTTTCCATTATTGAGTTCAGCCTCTCCGCCTAAAGGAATGGTAATAATCGGCGTGGCGTGACCATAATCGACATTCGCCAACACCGGAATATTTTTCAGTTCAGGCTTATTGTTGATAATAAACTCCAACATTTTCCTATCAATTTTTGATTCTTTTTGAAAACGCCCTATCACCAAAGCCTTAACATTTCGAAAATCAGGCTGATAACATAAGGCTTGCAAATTACGATCAAACACTGCCGCATTGCTTCCGCCGTCATCTTCAATCATTAAAATCGTATCAGGAGCAAATACCGGACGCATATCCGTACCTAAAAGCAAATTAAAAGTGCACAAATTACCACCGACAATCGTGCCTTTTGCACTACCGTTATGAATATTCCAAAAGCCGTCATTAGGTATAAATTCGCGATTTTCCTGATCAATAAACCACGCATCATCGCTCCATTGTTCCGCCGGCAAAACTTCTACAACCTCATCACTGAACAATATTTTTTGCAAATATTGCAATGTGTACTCACACCCTTTTCTCATACCTATTGAACTGTAATGCGGACCGTAATATGTTTGCAAACCGGTTTTAGCATTAATTGCTGCATGCAGCGCCGTTATATCGGAAAAACCGCAAAATATTTTCGGATTCGCCTTAATAATTTCAAAATCAAGCAACGGTAAAATCTGATTGCTGTTAAAACCACCTAACACGGTAAAAATTGCCTTAACTGATTTATCGGAAAAAGCTGTCATTAAATCATCTGCCCGTGCTTGAGCATTCCAACTGCACATAGCATCAAAATTTGCATCGGTTGTATTAGGAGCAAACACCGGATTCAGTCCCATCTCACGCAACCTTTTTTCAGCAAGTTCACGACAATCGGCACTGATTAATTTCAAACCGCGCGCCGGTGCTACAATCATCACTTTATCACCCTTTTGCAATTTATTCGGAATAATTTTCTGCATTTCTACACTCCTTTGTTAAGTTGCGGTTTGCACCCGCAATATATTTGATTATATAAATTTAATTCTTTAATCAGAGCCGCACGCAATTCCTGCATTCCGTTTTTGCGCCCCTCAATTTCGACATAAACCACACCTGTCGTCGCTGATGCTTTTACTGCGGCCTCATTAACTTGTGCCAGATTCTTCCACCGCGAAACACCCAGAACCGAAGCAACTGCCGTAAAACCATGTTCTTTGGCATATTCCATCACTCGCCTTATGCGCATTTCAAAACACACCGAACAACGTTTGCCACGCTCCGGTTCATTCTCCAAACCCTTAGTTAAACTGCACCAACGATCATTATCATATTCAAGCTCAATAAACTCTATACCATACATCTTACATACACGCTCATTTTCATCGCGCCGTTTAACATATTCATCGTACGGACGAATGTTCGGATTATAAAACGCCACCGCAAAATCCGTATTTTTTTCCGCCAATGTCTTGATGACGGCACAAGAACACGGAGCACAGCATGAAAGCAATAAAATTTTTCCTTTTTGTGCCTCTTTAAGCTCTCCATTTTCAAATAAGAATTCTGACACACAGCCATTCGGCATTTGTTGAATATAATTACCGATTGACCAATTCAAAAAACGTAAAATAGCACTATGAGCAACTATCAAAATATTATCCGCTTTTTCCTGCGCACAAATCTCTTTTAAGGCTTCTAAAACTCGCAAACGTATTTGCTTTTTGCTCTCGCCGTTTTCATAATGCACATCATCATACTTCGGATTAGGATTAGTCCATAGCTTATATGTCGGCCAAGTACGAACTATTTTCATCGACGTCCCATCAGCTATACCGAAATTTCCTTCAATCAATTTTTCGTGCAAATTAACATCCAAACCCAAACCGGAGGCAATAATCTCTGCTGTTTGCTTGGCACGTTTAAGCGGACTGCTGTATATAGCTCCTATATTTTTATCTTGCAGTGCTGCTATAAGTTTTTGTGCCTGCACCCGTCCGCGTTCATTCAAATCGGCATCAATTAACTGTCCTTGACAAATGCCCTGTGCATTATAGTCTGTTTCACCATGACGAACAATGTATAAATGTTTTTTCATATCAATTTATCTTCAACATTTAAGCCCATTAATCAACTATGTTTTTAACATATAAAAAATCAAACAAAATGCAAGTTTAATTTTCCACTTGCATTTTTTAGCACATTGCT
>CADBMG010000077.1 GCA_902795745.1 uncultured Pseudomonadota bacterium | reverse complement strand
TGAGGAAATAAATTCTAAACGATTATGACAATGAAAAATGTTAGTAATGCCTCAGTTCCCGCGGAGGCTTGGAAATTAGCGGGGTTTTCGGCAATTATTGCTGTTGTGATGGTGGCAACATCAGGCCTTTCGGTCTGTATGATTATTGCCTCTGCGGCAATTTTTGCAAGTCCACTTTTCAGAATGGTTGATGAGCGATATGGTGTTGCTATCAACCTTGTAGGGTTGGCAGCCAGTTTCTATGGAAGCTGGATGACGGTGGTGGTTTACCTCATCGTCAAGATACTGTCAAACGTTTGCGTCGATGCAGACGTATTGACAGAAATCAAGGAATAAAACTTGATACATATACGTTGACGGGTCCTGTAAGGGATTTCGCCAACGTTTTTTTGTACCATTTTCTTATTTTCCCGTCATGTTGAGCGAACTTGTTCGCGTGAGCATCTTCGGACGTTAGTCCGACATTACCGCACTTCGTGCGGAGATTCTTAACATACTCCGCTCCTCAGAATAACATTTACGTTCTTCTTATGATTATCTTATATACATTTGTAATAATGTGCCCTAAAATCAGTCGAAAAATACTATAATTTTTTCTAGAACATAAACTTTTTGTCGAAAATAATATTTTTTGTTGATTTTTGACGAAAATATGTTATAATCTGTTTAAAATATGGAGCGAGGTGCAAAATGAATTTGAAACATATGATAATAACAGGCTTACTTATTATTACCGGTCGCAATGCTCAGGCACAGGACTTGCCTGCATCTACTGATTCGTTGCAAGATAAAGCAAAGACAGAGACGGTACATCACAAAACACAAAAAACCGATTTTGAAATGCACTATATTCGCGAAAAATATGAGGATTTAATTGAAACAGATAAAAATAATCCCAATGGCATTTGTGTTCTTAATCTTGAACAATTTAATAAAGATGGTGCAATAGACATTAAATTTGTTGATAAAAGAGATATTCTGGAAGTAAGCACATATGACCCGACTTATTGGGTAGAATGCAGAAAAGGAAGAACATCATTTAATTTTGAAGAGTATTTTAAATGTATGTCTCCGGATGAACAAGAATATTATAATTCGGCAAGCAAAATTGAACAAATGAAAATTAGAATAGATGCTGAGCGTCGTCATCTTGATCCTAAAAATTATAAGGCAATGCTGCATCCTGAATGTCCTATACGTTATTTTCCGAAAAATAAATCACAAATCAGTCGTATCGGACCTAATCAGGCAGATAAAACGGTTTTAGCTTTGGAATTGGCTTTTTTTGCTTGTCATCCCGATAGTGTTTTGCGTAATTTTGCTACTAAGTACATTAATGTGAACGACAGCACAAATAAACATTGCTTGGAAAAAGCCGGAAAATTACTTTTTGATGAAAACGGTGAACTTTTTTACGGTAGTGATTCTTGGGATAAACGTGTAGAAGCCTTAAAATATTTACACAAAGTAAAAGCCGGTAATTTTTGCCGAAACGCTAAAGGACGTATGCTTGAAGCCAGAACGGCAATGCATCTCAGTCGAACCAGAAATTATTACATTACAAAAGAATGTGCTGCCGATTTCCAGAAATTAGACTACGAGCACAATAATCTTTTTCAAGATGGTATTTTTAGTTTTATGAATGCAGTATACTTACCATTGAATCCTAAAAATGCTGTGTCGTCGGAAATTCCTCCTAAAAAACTCAGTCCGACACAAGAAGGTAGAGCTCGAGAATATTGGAACCATCGTGGTTCGGCGGCAAAGGGAATGAATATAGCTGAATCAGCAAAAATAGCGGGATACATGGAAAAGTTTAATTATGTGACGTTAAAAACCGTAAGGCAAATGCTTGATTTGCGTCCGAGATGCGGTATTTTGGCTCAGTTGTATGAAAAATTTAAAGACGCTGCTCAATCAAAATATTCAAAGTCAAAAACTGAGATAGAAAAATTAAGTAACAGCGATATATTACAGACAAATTTAGTCAAGAATAAGAGTACTGTATCAATGCTTTACTCGCAAATTAAGGACATTAATATTCATGAATAGAAGTTATTTGCCTAAAGCATGAAGGTTTGAGACTTATACTACAACGTTTTTGTTTTGCCGCTATCATTATTAAACAACTTTGTCAGTTTTAAGACATCTTCGTTGCTTAAAATTTTGCGGGTGGCAACGGTTTTTTGAAACATGTGTCCGTGCATATAGGTATGATTCCAACGGAATTCATCTTTTTTTGAGCAAAAGTTTTCCAAAGGTTGCTGCCACATACTCTCTGCAAACGGGCGATATAACTTGTTAAACCATTTAAGCGGATATTTAAGCGGATTCCATGTTTCCGGCTCTGCTATATCCACAAAAACCGCTTTACCACCAGTAGCAAGAGAATCCAAAATATTATCCATTATGTTTGAACGAGTTTTCAGCGGTAGCTCGTGTAACAAGTTGTAGCAGATAATCACATCATATTTTTCATCCCACGATTTTGCGGCATCGTGGTTTGAAATAGTCATATTGTGATGAGCATATTTTTTAGCCGCTAAATCAATTTGTACATCGGAAATGTCAAAAATATCCAATTTTCCCTGTTTTTGTACCTTTGAATATACCGCATCAATCTGCTTGCCAAAGGTAAGACCTATCTGCAAAACGTGAGCACTTTTCGGCACATCGCGCAATAAACTTTTTACCAATTTATCGGTAGCAAAAAAATCCGTCAACCGAACTACCCGCGCGTCATCAAGAATATCACAAAGCATCGGATTTCCATAGATTTTATTGAACAATACATTCATATATGAAGGAAGAAGTTTTTTAGCAGACATCTTTTACTCCTTTATGATTTTGTTTCTCGAATAATGCCGCGTTTTACGGCTTCGCGCACGGCTGCCAAACGATTGGTAACTTCAAGCGCGCGCATCAGCAGAGTAATGTGAATCTTAACCGTGCCCTCGGTTAAACCTAATTTGTGAGCAATAAGTTTGTTTGGCAAACCTTCTGCCAAGCATTGCAAAACATCTCTCTGTCGCGGCGTGAGTAACTTTGAATTCGCAGAAGTTTCCTTTGTTTCATCCAAATGTTCAAACAGTTCACGCATTGGCTCCGGAGTGGACTGTAAACTCATCTGCAATACATCCGGCGGAATATACATACCACCGGCTAAAACCAAATTGATGGCGCTGATAATCAAATTGTTGGAAAATGATTTGGAAACATAACCGGAAACGCCTATATCAAAGGTTTTTTGCAAAATTGTTCGGTCGAAAACAGCGGAAATAATGATAATCGGAGTTTCCGGACAATCGTGATGAATCTTTGTTAAAGCATCAAGCCATTTTGCGCCCGGCATTGCCAAATCGGTCAAAATCAAATCGAAATCTTTTTGCTTGGCAATAATTTCAAAAATATCGCTGTATGAACCGGCAAGTATAATTTCGGCATCAGGATATTGCTTGCGCAAGACAAATTCCAAACCTTGCAGAAAAAGCTCATGATCATCGGCTATTAAAATTTTCATTTGTTGTATCCCGTAAAAAATATGGTATAAATCCAATCTTTGTTTGGTATTATATAAAAAATGTGTTAAAGAATTTATAATGTTGTTTTGTTTTAGCAATATATTAGGGGAATAAAACTGATGATTATTACCATTGACGGACCGGCCGGAGCCGGAAAAGGAACTATATCTGCTTTTGTAGCCCAAAAGTATAAACTGGCATATTTTGACACCGGAATGGTTTATCGCGCAGTGGGATTGCAAATGGTTCTTGATGGTGTAGATTTGTCTGATACGGAACGGGCAACTGAAATTGCCAAGGCACTGACATTTCCGCAGATGATGACATTGGCAAAACACAAAGATTTTCGTTCCGATGTCGGCAGTCATGCTGCTTCGTGCGTATCGGTAATTCCGAGTGTGCGTAAAGCACTTTTGAAAATGCAACAAGATTTTGCTTTGCAGCCGGTTTTTGCCGACGGAACGCCGGCTAACGGAGTGGTCTATGATGGTCGTGATACCGGTACGGTTATTTGCCCGAATGCTGATTTGAAGTTCTACATTACCGCTCCGGTAGAGATACGCGCCCAAAGGCGTTGTAATGATTTAATCGCCGCCGGAATTGATACCGATTATGAAAAAGTTTTAGAACAAATGAAAGCTCGTGATGCCCGTGATATGGGGCGCGCATCTGCTCCTCTGACCAAACCTGATGGTGCGGTGGAAATAGATACATCATTATATCCAACCGAAAAAAATCTTCAAGATGTGGCAAAAATTATTGATAAAAAGTTTGGATTTTAATCATTTTTAAGAAAGAAAATTTTATAATAGGATAAACAAAAGAGGAAACAAAAATGAAAAAAATTGCAATTGTCGGTGTTACGAACAGCAAAGGTAGAGAACTGCTTAATATGCTGGAAGAAAACGGAATGTCAGCCGAAGATATTTTTGCGGTTGATGTTGATAGTCCGCTCGGTACACAAATTTCCTACGGCGAAGATGTTGATATGGACGTTTACAATCTGAAAGATTTTGACTTCGGCAGTGTTGATATTGCAGTTTTTGCCACTTCGGAAGAACTTTCTAAACACTATGTGCCGCGTGCAGCTGCTAAAAAAGCTTTTGTGGTAGATTGTTCAACGGCTTACAGCACAGATTCTGATGTGCCGCTGATAATAGCCGGACTTAACGATGACAAGATTGCTCAGGCACATAAAGGTATTGTGGCATTGCCGTCACCTCAGGTAACTCAACTTTTGATTCCGCTAAAGAGCGTTGCGGAAAAATACGACATAAAACGCCTGATTATTAATACATATATGGCAGTTTCGCTTTACGGTAAAGAGGCAATGGATGAGCTGTTCAACCAAACCCGCAAAATTTTTATGAACGAGCCGTTGGTTGATGATGAAGAGATATTTCATAAGCAGATAGCTTTTAATGTTTTGCCGCAAGTCGGTGAGTTCATTGGTGATGAAACAAAATATGAATGGTCAATGAATGTGGAAATCAAAAAATTGCTGGGCAGCGATATTAAAGTGCACGCTAATTGTGCTTTTGTTCCGGCATTTATCGGCATAGGAGCTTTTGTTAACGCCGAGTGCGGCAATGAAGTTGATGTTGATGATGTTCGCAATTTGATGCGCGAAACCAAAGGTGTGGTAGTATTTGATAAGCATACTGATTTAGGTTATGTTTCGCTTAACGACGTACAAAGTGAGAGCGATATTTATGTCAGCCGTTTACGCCAAGATATTTCGGTTGATAACGGTTTCAGTTTTTGGTGTGTCGCCGATGATTTACGTGCCGGCGGAGCGCAGAATGCCTATAATGTGTTGCAACTTTTGCTTAATAAAAGGGTAAATTAATGAAAAAAGAGCTGATTAAAATATTTTCAATTTTTTTACTTGTGGGTTTATGTTCACAAGTTCAAGCGGCGCAAATTTCCGCTCACACAATTAAAAGTGCGGTATTGGAACAATCCATAGAACACCCGAAAATTTCCAAGCAGTTGGAGAAAATTCAAAAAGGATTGGTGCAAAAAAATGTTACCAAAGAAAAAATTGACGAATATTCGGCATATCTGACTAAAATCGAATCATTAATCATTGAAAATCGGAAAGAGATAGAAAAACAAACAAGGTTTTTGCAAAAACAGCTTGATGCTTTAGGTGACGGACCAAAAGAAGGCGAAGCGGAAGATGCAGCCATTACGCAAAGACGTGATGAATTGTCGCAAAAACTGGCATCGCAAGACAGGGTTATTAAAGAAGCCGATTTACTAATGGTGCAGATTGAGGATTTGACAGTACAAATATTAAATGTACGCAATCAAAAGCTATACGGCGATATGATGACCAAGCAATCGGCATTTATTAATCCATTGGTATTTTTCCAAGGAGTAAAGGCTTATGTTATATTCTTTTGGGATGTTGTAAAATCACCGCTCGAATGGTATAAAAATCTGCCGCAGGATCAACGTTCGTATGCTCTGTTCAGTATTATCGTAATGTTTATTATTTTGATGGGAGCATTAGCTTTGGCTGTGTTCCTGCGTAAATTGATTTTGAATTACTGGGGATATAAATCGGATATTGAACAACCGACATTCAGCCGTAAGGTGGTAGCGGCAATTGCTGTGGCATTTGCTCGAGGAGTTATTTTTGCTTTTTTGGTCGGCGGTTGCATTTTATGGATGGTCAGTACCAAAATTTTCGACGGCAGTTTTTTGGAAAACATTTTGATGACATCATCATTCGTAACATTAGCGGCTATTGCTGAAGCTACCGTTTCACGTGTGACTTTTGCTCCTCATTATCCGCAGTGGCGTTTAGTTAATATTGCCAGTGACAAGGCTTCACGATTGACGCGAATGATTTTCTTGTTCATTTTAGTCAATGCCGCGGCTAATTTGCAGTTATTTATTGCTCAAAGAGCCGAATATTCGATTGAAACCATTCATTTTTTGATGATTATAAATTGTGCGGTTAAAGCCTTTTTCTTAATTTGGTTTACTCGCATAGTTTTTGGCGGAGAAAAAGAGTATGTTCCGGAAGAAATTACCGATACGGAAGATATTCCGGACAGAGGAGTGAAGTCAATTGTTATCAGTTGCTTGTTATGCAGCGGCTTATTTTTGTTATCTCTTTTAGGTTATCCGGATTTATCTTTATTTATCTTCAATCATTTGCTGATTT
>CADBMG010000076.1 GCA_902795745.1 uncultured Pseudomonadota bacterium | reverse complement strand
ATATGATGATGGTTCGGATTCCGGTGCGAGTGGTTTGACACAGGAAGAATTTGATAAATATATAGAAAATTATCAAGGAGGCTGAGAATGAAAAAAATATTCACTATATTAAGTCTCTTGATTATGCTCTTTCCTGCATTAGTATTGGCTAAAACCGCGCCTATCGATAATGCTATTGAACAAGTTAATACCGCATTGCAAAAAGCTAATACGGTCATTGACGAAGGTATGTCAAAGGTAGAAGAGTTTAAAAAGCAAATAGCCACTGCTAGAGATAACACGATAGGGGCAGCAATGGAGCAAGTGAATGCTGTCAAAGATCAGGTTAATGAAGTCAAAGACCAAGCGATGGAGGAAGTAAATGCCGTCAAAGATCAAGCGATGGAGAAAGTTAATGATGCAAAGTCTGCGGCAATGGATAAGGCTGAACGTAACATACAGTCATTGCAGGAAAAAGCCGATGCCAAAGGTACCAAGACCGGCAAATTTTTTGCCAAGAGTTTAGGTAGTATTGGTGCAAAATTAGACCAAGGTTCCCAACCGACAGCCGAAGCTATGGAAGAAATAGATAGCGTATACACTTTTCCGGAAAATGCCAAAGATGATGCAGTGGCAAGGGCTGAATTTAATCGTCAGATTAATGATGAAGCTATTAAAAATATCAGCGGTATGTATGGACGTGCAACGGTTAAGCGTTACAAGATGGAAAATACTGAACTTGAAACTCTTGTCAAAGAAAGAAAAGATAATGCCACGGTTCAAGGTGCACGTAATATAATATCGAAAGTTGTTAAAACCAGAATGCGAGCTGATAGGCGTTGGATATATATAATGCAATCTATGGCGGATATGCAGATGGTTGAAATGTCTGTTGCCAAGTCAAAATTGGGTCAGGAAGATGCCTCGGAAGATGATGAAGAGCAAGGAGGAGCAAAATGAGATATATATATAAAATATTCGGTATTATCCTTTTTGCAATTCTGATTATTTTTGGTAACGATGCAAAAGCATTGATGGAACTTAATTTTAGTAAGATGGCGGCAATGGTTCCTCAAGTAATACAAAGCGAACTTTATAATATTCAAGAACAATATACCACAGCTCTTAAAGACGGTACAATTTTGCAAATGGCCGGTCAAGGATTTCCGGAAGGAGGAGCAATGTTTGCCAATATGGCTAAAGGCGGGTTCAGTTTCAAAAATATGACGGGAACAGCATTCTCCGGTGTCAAAAATATGGCGGGCAATACCTTAAACAATGCAGTCGGAGATTTGAAAAACAAGGGTAAGGAAATGGCTGGTTCAGCTTTGAAGGATGCAAAAAATTACGCCGGAGAAAAAGCTAAATCTGTTGCCGACAAAGCCGCAAGTAAATTTAAGAAAAAATCATCAGGCTCTTCAAGCTCCACCATTGCCGAAACGACGCATCCGTCTGTTATTACCGATGCTGCATCGGGATTAAAAGGTGCGGCAATTGATAAAGTTAATGATTTAAAAGAACAGGCAACGAGTGCCGCAATAAATTATGCACAGGAAAAGGGAGCCGAGTTAGCTAAAAAGGGTATTGATGCTGCTAAAAAACAAGGTAAGAAAATTATCAATAATCTTTTTGGTAGTAAGAATAATAAGAAAACTCTGGATATAGACGAAGCGGTGGCAAAAGCCAAAGAAGAATGTACGATGCCGAATTGGAACGATTCTGATTTGGAAGTTACGGCTGCTGATGTTCTTAACTTGAAAGAGCAAAAAGAGAGTTGCTATGATGAAATTAAGCAAACAAAAAAGAAGTATGATGAACTTAAAAAAACAATGCAAGAAACGATTATAAAGCGCGATCAATTAATTTCCGCAGCGATTTTGGAGATGAGTACGGCGGCGGAAATGACAGCACTCAACGAATTTGACCGTGAGGATTTGGAACTGGCAATTAGGGAGTTGGAAGAAGAGCGCGAGAAGAACATGCAGTTACCGGAAGAAACCGAAGAAACTCTGAACTTTGACGAAGAAATATCATCAATGGAAGAACAGTGTACATGTGTGGCGAAGTTGGCAGAAGAGGCCGCAAGAATCGCCGGTGTTGCTGAGCTGGAGGAAGAGGCCGGAGATGAAGTCCTCGGAGAAAATGAAGATATTGCAGATATATATAACGAAATAACGGAAAAGTTTTTCTTAAAAGAAGATGAAACCCGTAATGCCGATAATACCAGCCGCATTAATAAAAACCGTCAGGAAGAGTATTATTTGTCATTGCATAATTTGTTTACCACAGCGGTGCAAACTGATGGTACAATTCGCCAAATAGCAGAGAAAGCACAAATGATGAGCGATGCCAATACCGATGTTGCACAAAGTAACAGCGGAGCACAAAATATGCAAATAGGTGTCAGTATTCAAGTAGCAAAGAGTGCCGCCCGCTTGACTAGGATGCTATTGGCAAGAATGCGAATGGAAACGACAGAAAATCTTCGCCGATGGAATACTCATTATTATTTGGAAGATTATTCACAAGATATGACAGCATATGACTTGGACTATTACCGAGGAGAAACTTGTACAGACAGGGACGGAGCTAAGTCGTATTGCCGTACGGGAAATAAGAAATCCGGTTTTGGATTTGGCGATATTGCCAATATGTATAAAGATGCTAAGGGCGCAGTATCAGGGATAGCAAATGCTTCCGGAGTTGTGCAAGGCGCATTTAATAATGCTAAAGGTATGGCAAGTAGCGCCGTTGCCAGTGTGAATAATGCTGTAAGTAATGCTCAGAATGCCGCCGGAGGTATGATTTCTGGTGCGGTTGAACAAGCCCAAGGTGCAGCCATGGAAGCTGCCGGAGATGCGGTTCAAAGTGCAGAAAAAAAAGTTGAAAGCAAGTTTAAGAAAAAAGATAAAACCGATGATGCAGCTGAGGGAGGTGCACAATGATAAAACGCTTATTGACGGGTATCTGCCTGGTTGTATTTATATTATCTTTCTGTGTAAGAAATGCCATAGCTTTTGCTATTCCCGATTTTACCCCTTTGAGTGAAATACCGCAAATTTCACCTTTCGGCTTATTGGCAAGTATTGATAAAAGTCGAGAAATGCTCAGAATGCTCAATACAACCAAAGAAAAAGTTAAAAAGGTAAAGGAGGAAACACGTATTGAAGGCATAAAAAAGCAGGCAGCCAAATTTAAGAAAGGTATGCTTAATCTCAAAAACAATAAAAAAGTTACCAGCGGATCAGTCACAATTAAAGAGATTCAGTCGATTGACATGGATAATGAAGCGGCCATCGCCGAATTATTTGAAGAGCTTTTTTTACAATATCCGGATACCGATTCCAAGGTCATGGCCGATTATCAAGCAGTGGGTGAAACATTTAAAATTGCCTCAACACTCCAAACATATATTACCGCAAAGCAAATGGAACGAGAGGTAGATAAATTACTTGAACAGCTTGATCACGTTGAAGAATGTTTATTTGAAACAAAAAATTGCGAAGCGGCGGGGCTTGACGATTCGTACAGTTGCGAAAAAGAGCGAGAAAGCGAAGATAATGCTTGTTTGTGGCGTGGTGAATTGATAGTTTCGCAGATGTATGACCAAATTATGTATTATAATGAATATCTTTTTTCGCTGGAAGCACAATATAAAGCAACTATGTCAATAGGCGACACGGTAAAAATCCGTGAATATCAGGAACAAAATAAGAATAAAGAAGAACAGCATTCGGCGTTAAGATTTTATCCGCAGGTTATGGAGGCCTCAGCTACATTGACGTGGAATCAGAATTATGCCGATGGTTGGTATGAAGGTTCTCCGGAAAATAAAGAAGTTGTAAAAGAAGGAGAGTTTGAAGTTTTAGACGGTGTCGGCGGTTTTGTCGGTTCATTGCACGACAAAAAGGAATCTTTCGACAGTCTGGCGGAAATTGAAACGGCAGAGCAAGCAGTCAGGAAGGCTTTGCAAGCTCATAATGCCAAAAATAAATTACCGTCATATCGTCAAGTCTATGAACAATATCACCAATTGGAAAATTATTATAATAAAATAGTTGAAAATCAGGCACTTTCTGAACAATGTGTCATAAACTATATTGGGCAATACTACAGTAATGCCGCACAGGCTTGGGCCGGAAACGGTTGTACAAATGTTGAAGGATATATGATTTGTCGGTATCCTGAGGATGAGAAGGAAAAAAGAGGTTTTGCCGATGTAAGTTGTCCCAATGGTGATGCCGGACGATGCTATATGACAGAATTAACTGATACAACAGGACGCAGTGGCCTTTCCGGCTATTTATTGTCACTGTATGCAGAAACTAAAAAACAGGCTAACGATGAAGATATTGACGCCTTTATCAATGGTGATTTTGATGATAATTTCAATAGTAGCGGAGATAACCTGGTAACTCCGCGTGACGGTTCGCGCCAAGATCGCAGTGAAAAGCGAAACAGCCCTTTTGATAACATGGCAAATCCGCAGACCGAGAATGAAAATGCTGACGAGAATCATAACTATAAAAATCCGCTTGATGAGGAGAACGCTGCTGCTGAGATGCGTGCATCGGGAATGCTTAATTGGCTCAACGGTTCAATAGTATCTAAGGCAATGGTCAATGATATTAATAGTTTGCAGAACGCACAGTTTGGTTCAATTAAAAATCGTTATCCATTGTGGAACGATCAGAAAGAGTTTTATGATCAATATATCAACGGAAAATATGAAAATATGAAGCAATATATAGCCACTGTTCCGCTCAATGATTTGTTGGTTGAAGCGGCACAGATTGCCAATGAATTGCTTGATTATCCGCAAGATCCGGAAAATCCGATGCTGGATATGAAAACGGTTGAAGCTGATAAAATCGGTGAATTGGCCGATTCGTTGGGTAAAGGTGCGGAACAAAAAGATGAAATTGAAAAAATGATAGCTGAAGAAAAACAGGTTTTACAAAATATGAGTAATGCACATAAATCAGCTAAGGCCGAAATTCGCTCGCAGATGGAAAATGTTGCGGCAAAAATCGAAGAGTTGAACAAAAAATTGGATGAGACAAACAAGGAATATAATGAGCAAAATGAATTAATGGATGATGCCGAAGAAACAACTCCTCTGGACGAAGAAGCTGTTCATAACGAACGTGAAATGTATAAAAAACGGGAGTTGAAGGACGGGGAAGATTTAGTTTCCCCGCAGGAAAATAGTCGCCATGAGCATAAGGAAAATAATGATGAAAAATGGATTAATGCCAGTGTTAAACAAGATTCTCTTGCCGATGATTCGCTATCTGTTAAAGCTAAAATAGAAATATATCAAACAAAATTTGATAACTTGAAAGACGATATGAATCAGGAAATAAAAAAATATGTAAAAGCATATGATGAAACAGTCAGAGATTATCGCCAAAAAGTACAGGCAGCATTGGATAAAAAACAAAGCGATTCAACACTTAATTTGGTTGCCTCAGCCGCATCTGAGATTAAGGCAGTCGGTGTAGCAGAAAATGTTGTGCAGTGCGTAAGAAAGAGAGTTATTCAAAAAATAGACGATGCTAAGCAAAAATTACAAGCTATGCAAGATTCCGATGACATATATTATTCTGAAAATACGGGTAGAATTCAAAGAATACATAATGAAATGATTGAAGACATTATGTCAATGGCTGAGGAAAAAAAAGGAGAGCAAGCTTCCTCAACTCCTGCCGGATGCGGAAATCTAGAAGATGAAATATTAGCCGAGATGACACAAAGTGTATTTGTGAAGGCACTGATGAGCATGTGCGAAAATGACTATTGTACTACACCGGAGGAAAATACAGAAAGCGGACCTGTTTATTTTGTTGGTATTGAGGGCAAACCTCGTGACTTTCGTACTCCGTCGGGACCGCTCAGTTATTCATCAGCACCTTTGCGCGAGATTTTTTATTTTGATGAATATGATTATGATAATGTAGAGCGTTATTTTGCCGGTGATGAAGAACCGAAAGATAATCGCGAAATTATCATTACCGGTGAAAGTTTTCTGGAAAGCGGTGCGGAAATGCCGGAAGTATGGAAATATTTGTTGAAGGTAAGGACCTTTGAAGAAAAGGAATTGGATATTGCAGCTTTGTTCGAACGCGGCAATGCCGACATAGCATATAGCCGATCCGGAATTTTTCCGTGTAAGTTAAATGGCAAAATTATTGATGCGGCACTTGCTGAACAAAACGATATTTATTTATTTGGATATAATCCTAACGGTAAAAAAGAAAATGTAATTGAGCAAAATTGTGCCGCAGTGCAATATGAAAACGGCAAGTTAATTGATACGCAGACCGACTACGCAGAGGTCATGATTAATCAGCTTGAAGATGACGTTTCACAGAGCAGTGAACTGGCTCAGATTTTGGCCTATGTGCCACCTTCGGGTTCTAAAGTAGTTCCTCTTTTGGGCTTTATGCCGCAACCCGAGATAGAGGATAAATCTCAGTACCATTTATCTTTTAATCGAGCTTTTATCAGTTCAATTCGCCAAGATGTTGAAGCTGAGGAAAATGATGCGACAATGGAACAGATAACTTATGCTCTGAGGACTTTATTTACCACTAATCAGTTTGGCAACTATTTGGAGTGGATTGAACGTAAAGAGCAAACAAATGAAGCTATGGAAAAATTGCGTAAACAGATGGAAGAGATTAAAGCTCAGCTTCAAGAAATTTTTAACGATTTCGGCGATACATTGAGTGATGACTTTGATTTATCTTCTGAAGAAGATTATACTATGGCCGCTACAACGCTTGATAGCTATAAAACAGCTTATATACGTAATGCCAAGGAGCAAGTAAGCATCGCCGGACCTCGTCAGACCATTGACTACATAAAAGAGAGGCTGACGGAAATTGCTAATAAATTAGCTTTGCTACTCTTGGATGATGACGAGATGGCAGAAATCAGCGGTTCAGAGGATAAGTCAGAGTTAGAATATAATATTAAGCAAGCAACGGCAAACGCAGGCATTGTTGATAAATATCATGAAAAAGATATGGAAATGTGGGAAAAGCGCATAAGACAAATACCGAAGCCGTATTGTGCGGTATACACAAAATAATGAGGAGATAACAGCGTGGCAGAGCTGGAAAAAGATAATAAACTATATATTACCGGCAGAAAAAATACATCTGCTGATGAAAAGTATCAGCCGCAATATATTACAGAGGATGATTTTCATACTTCTTCGGCAAAAGAAGTGTATTTTCGTTGGTTGGCGCGATTAGTTATTTTCTGTGCCGTTCTTTCTCTCGGTTTGTTTTTGAGTGCAACATTGGTGGTTTTTCGTCTTGCTCCGGAAATATTGGTTGAACCGCTGTTGATTACAACTCAGACAGATTCTAATAACATGGTTCGTTATGAACCTATTTCTGAAAAAATGCCGTCAATTCAACAATTGACTGAACTTTATATCAAACAGTATGTAATTTTGCGCAATACGGTTATCAATGATATTGATGAAATGCGCACGCGTTGGGGACCGGGAGGGTTAGTCCATTATTTGTCTGCACCACCTGTTTATTCTGCATTTGTAGGTGATAATGCCAAAGCAGTGCAAAATATGTTCAGTAAAGATTATTCCAGTGAGGTAAGAATTGACAGTATTAATCGTATCAGCGAGAAAAGTCCGGCGTGGTATGTTAATTTTACGGTGTATAATCTATCGCACAATCAGCTTAAAAGCGGGGCACTGATATTAAAGACAACACGTTACAGAGCTTCGGTTACTCCTAAATTTTATGAAGAAAGAAGAGCTGTTTATCCGCGTATTGTTAATCCGCTCGGATTTACGGTGGTTAAATATAATCAGGATTTAATCAGGGAATAAAAAAACGTCCCGTCTTAATAACGGGACATTTTGCGTTCTTACCACACCATTCTAAGCCACAAGCGTAACCACCATGGGTTAAAAGTGATGTTGGTAATTTCTCTGCCATCGGCAGAAGTGTAAAGTTCGTCTCCTTTACTCAACATAAGCACCGCCTTTTTTTGCGGATTTATTTTGTTGATGTAAACATTGACTTCTCTTTTTCTCAGAGTTCGGCAAATGACTTTGAATTTTACATTGCCATACTCAGTCTCTTGCGGCAATTCAGCCACAATCGCCCTATGCATCATGGGCCCGTCCTCGTGATCACTCATAAATATTAAAATTAATAATAAAACATCGCAACAAATGTAGCACGATTTTAAGAAAAAGCAAACTTAAAATTAAAAAATTATTTTGGCAGCTTTATTTGTTCAATTTTTGTTGCCAAACCGGTGTTGTCATCAGTTTCTACCAATATACCATACAACGTGCCTGCTCCGTTTGCCGGTGTTAACCTGTCATCGGTGAAGCGACGGCACAAGCGATTAATCGGTGCTGTCGGTTCAAATCCCAAAACGGAGTTATAATCCCCGCACATGCCTACATCGGTAATATAAGCCGTGCCACCGGGCAAAACTCTTGCATCGGCAGTAGGTACATGCGTATGCGTTCCGGCAACACAGGAAACTCTGCCGTCCAAGTAGTAACCCAATGCCAATTTTTCCGATGTTGCTTCGGCATGTACATCTACGAATGCCGCTTGCAGCTGTTTACCCAGCGGATAGTTTTGCAAAATTTTTTCAACAGCCTGTACCGGACAATCGACAGCTTCCATAAACAATCTTCCCAGCACTTGCACTACTAACAATTTTCGTCCGTCGGCAAGTTCATGAATTAAATAACCTCGTCCTGCATTATATGGCGGAATATTTGCCGGCCTGATAATTTTTTTGCATTCATCCAAAAAAGGCATTAATTCGCGACGATTCAGAAAATGATTGCCTAAAACCAAAATATCAGCACCTTTTTCCAAAAATTCACGGCAAATTCCCGGTGTTGCTCCAAAACCGTGAGCTGAATTTTCCACATTTACCAAAATTACATCTGCTTTATAAGTATCTCGTATGTATTGCAGGTTGTTTAATACAACCTCTCTGCCGGCTCGCGCCACCACATCACCGCAATAAAAAATGCGCATATTTTTCTCCTTTTCTGCTCGCAGTTTAGTGAAAAGATAATATTTATGCAATAAATTTTTAAAGGTAAAATAAAAATGTAGAATTTTAAAAATGAAGTGATAAAATGAAACAAAAATGTTTTACGGAGGATATTTATGCGCAAATTGTCGGTTTTTATAAGCGTTGTTTTATTGTTTTGGCCGCTGATGGCGCATTCGGTGCAAGTTGCCGAAGAGCAATTTCAAAGGAAATATTTTCCGGAAATGCGGCAAAAATCTCCTGATTGGGCAAAACAACTAAAGCTCAGTGATGAACAAAAAAAACAACTTGACGCAATATATGCCGAGAGTCGTCCGCAAATACAAGCTATTATGCAACAAATTGAAACATTACACCAACAAATGCAAAATATTCGCCAAGCGGATGAACAAAAAATACGAACAATTTTATCAGAAAAGCAGTTGGCAAAATTTGAAAAAATACAAGGAAGGATGAACAAAAACAAAAGATTGCCGCAACCTCGTAGCGAACGAAGTCTCCGTTTTAAAATGCCGGAAAAATAAGGCTTGGTATATTTTGGGTATCGGTATTGATTTTTGTTTTTAGTATAGGTAAAATACACAAAAGTGTTTTTATATACATAGAGAGGAAAAAATGAATTTTTATAAAATTACCGCAACAGCGTTTTTATTGTTAATGTATTCCGAAACTTTGCACGCGCAAACCGATGATGAGTTCGGTTTGGATGATGTTGTGATTGTGCAAGATAAACAAGCGGAAGATAAATTAAATTCCGTACCAGATGCTATTGTTGAGGAATTTGCCGAAGAAGAAATTTTTACGCCTGTGGCTGAAAAAGAGGTAGAAAATACGGTAAAAAATGAAGACACTGTTGAAGAAAAAGTTGAAACTGAGGCGCAGAATTTGAGCGCATATGTTAAAGCACTGCATCTTACCGATGAACAAATTGATACAATTAATTATCTAAATAAAGAACAGATGTTGCGTCAGGAGCAATTACTGCGTTCGGTTGATTTACTCAAAGCTCAGGCGAAAGAAATTGAAACACAAAGTTTGCGCGAATTCGAAGCTGTTCTAACACCGGAACAAAAAGAAATCTTTGAACAGATGATGACTAAAAATATTGAACAATAGATAATATCAATGAAAGAAAAGCTCTTGAATATCCAAAAGCGCATATCTTATCGCTTTAACTTACTTTCCGTATTGGAATTTTTATTACTAATGTCAATATGGCCGATGATGATGTATGCCGATTCGCTTTGGTTTAAAGAGGACGGAGTTGTCGAAAATATTCAACTGCTGATATGCTTTGTATCTCTGTTTTTATGTATCAGAGCTCGTAATAACAAATCAATATTTTATTTTTTGGCTTTTCTTCTTTTTTTGATTATTTGCCGCGAAGTCAACACGGGACGCCATTGGCTTTGTTCATACTATAACATACCGCATGACAGCAGATGGGAAGATGTGCCTTACGGGCTCATAATTAAATGGGTGCGTAACGGAATAGCAATTTTGGCATTTGTATATTTTTTGGCTTACAAGGTATGGCGACCATTAGGACAATGTATTAAAAAAGCTCCGATTTATGTTTGGGATTTTCTATTTTTGCTTATAGCCGCTATTTTATCTCAAGTTGCCGAAAAACCTTTTGATAACGAAATAATGGAAGAAATGTCGGAATTATTAATGTATCTGGCTCTTTTGAATTGTATTTGGCACTACGGATATGGCAAAAATGAGCATTGAAGCTTTTTCTGCCAATACTACATATAAACACGGAGGATATGTTAATGGTTAAATTAATCGGCTTAGTCGGTGACAGCATCGGTCACGGCTACTATGACAGTGAAGATTTGGGTTGGTTTGCACGCTTGGGTAAAATGATACAACAACAATATCCGGCAAAATATATGTTTAATAATTTATCACAATCAGGAGATAATATTGCCGATGCTGCTTTTCGTGTTGTACCGGAAGTATTGTCGCGCCACTTTGATATTTTGATTGTTTCCTTAGGTGTTAATGATTTGCGCCGCCGCAAAAACAGTAATTTAGCTCTCGATTTTTCCGAAGGAGCTCGTTATATGTATTGGCAAAGGTTGCTGGATAAGTTAACCCAAACTGGAGCTCAAATAATAGTTACAGATATTTTGCCGGTAGTTGAAAAACGCTATTTACCTACTGCCGAATTAATTCGTCGCAATGAAGATGTGGAGCGTTATAATAACCAGATCTGCCGTATATGCTTTGAGCGTAAAATCAAGTTTTTTTCGCGTTATCAACAATGGCATAGCAGATCGTTGGAAAAATTGTACATGGATGCAACGCATCCTAATACTCAGGGACACCAACTTGTAGCAGATGAAATTTTTCATTATTTACAGAAAGAAAAAATATTGTAATGAGTTAAAAATGGGAAAGGTCAGTCTGTTACATATTTTCGGCATTTTTGCTAAAATGGGTTTATTTACTTTTGGCGGAGGTTATGCCATGCTTCCCATTTTACAAAGCGAAATTGTTGAAAAGAGGCATTGGATAACTGAAGAAGAATTGCTTAATTATTATTCCATCGGGCAATGTACTCCCGGTATTATTGCCGTTAATGCCACATCATTTATCGGCTACAAAATGCGCGGATTGTTAGGACTTATAAGTGCCACTGTCGGTTTGATCCTGCCACCAATTACAATTATTCTGCTAATTGCCATGCTTTTGAGGCAATATATGGATAATCAATATTTGCAGTGGGCTTTCGGCGGTATTCGTATT
>CADBMG010000075.1 GCA_902795745.1 uncultured Pseudomonadota bacterium | reverse complement strand
GCCGTTTGGTCCTCCGAATTCAACGAATTTTTCACGCCGAAACGCTACGCACCCCTTGCCACCGTCGCCAGCTTTGATATAGATTTTTGCCTGATCCAGAAATTTCATTTTATAGCCTTTGTTTTGTGATAAAAAAAGGGGCAGTAACGCCCCCTTTTCCAATTAAACGCTAAAACTATTCCGTAACAACAGAAACATAGACTCTGTCATTGGCCTTAGTTTTAAACTCAACTTTGCCTTCAGAAGTAGCAAAAATGGTGTGATCTTTACCCAAACCAACATTCTGTCCCGGATGATATTTTGTTCCGCGTTGACGAATGATGATATTTCCAGGGATAACAGCCTCGCCGCCGAATTTTTTAACACCTAAACGACGACCTTCGGAATCACGACCGTTATTGGAGCTACCGCCAGATTTCTTATGTGCCATAACTTTTCTCCCTTATCTTAACCTAAAATATCCGTGATTTTTACAATCGTGATATTCTGTCTATGACCGTTTTTGCGACGATAATTTTGTCTTCTCTTCTTTTTGAATACGATAACTTTAGCATCTTTTGCTTGTTTGAGCACAATAGCCTTAACGCTGGCACCCGCAACCAATGGAGTACCAAAGTTTTCACCCAAAGACAAAACTTCGTTAAAAACGACTTCTTTTCCTTCTTCACCGGCGATTTTTTCAATTTTTACAACGTCTCCCGTTGTTACATTATATTGTTTTCCGCCTGTTTTAATTACTGCGTACATTTTATTTTCCTAACTTTCATTTAAACATAAAGCAATGGCTTGTAATATACATAACTTTTGACGTCTGTCAATAGCAAAATAACGATTTTTTAATTTTTTTAGCAAATCACCAAAATAAAAAATATTTGTAGAGCAGATTGACCGCATTAAAGCGGTAAGTCTTAGGTAGCTAAGGAAATAAAATCAATAGGCTGATTACCTTAAACTTATTTAGTGTTAAGGTGTTTGAGTGAAAACCTAATCTTCAATGATTACCACCGCCTGTGCTGACGGATAATCATCACTTAACGAAATATGTAAATGGGCTGTTTTGCTCATTTTTTGCAGATATGCAGCTGCATTACCACGTACGCTCAGGTGTGGTTTTCCCAACTCATCGTGCAGAACTTGTATATCTTTTAGAAAAATACCGTCAATAAAACCGGAACCTAAAGCTTTGGCAAAAGCTTCTTTGCCGGCATAATACTTGGCCAGTACGCAAGCCAATTCTCGTTCATTGTCAATGCGGCGTTGTTCCAACTCTTTTAACTCATCATTTCCTAAAATCTTTTGCTTAAAATGTGTCAAAAAATCAGCAGATTTTTCAATTCTTTGCACATTTACAATATCGCATCCTAATCCCAAAATCATAGGTTTTGTTTCCTTATCTGGTTGCCCGCGCTACATAGCTGATTAATTTTGAAGATTTCAAATTCATAATCAAGGCATTAAGCTGTTCTACATTTTTAACTTCAATATCGAGCAAAATTTCATAATAACTCATAGTACGGTAGGTAATATTCAAATTCATAATATTTGCTTCGGCTTTGGCAACAATATTTGCCACATCAGCCAAAGCTCCCGGCTCATTGCTCAGCATCAGTTTCAAGCGAGCGACGTGTTTTTCATGTTCGGCATCTTCTCCCCAATCAATATCCAGCCAGCGCTCCGGTTCCTTTTCATAATTTTTCAACGAAGGACAATCAACCGTATGCACTGTTACACCTTTACCCGTAGTAACAATTCCAACAATTCTGTCACCGGGCAACGGGTGGCAACAACCGGCAAAATGCACAGCCATTCCATCGATTAGTCCTTTAATTTTTAGGGCATCTTTTTTGGCACCTTTTTTGAAAGTCGGCAGTTTGATTGAGTTGACCATTTTTTCGAGTTTCGACTGCTGTTTATATGCCGGATGCACAGCGCGCAAAACATCCCAACCGGTAACAAGACCTTCGCCCACCTTGGCGTATATATCATCAATGGTTTCGGCCTCAAAATTACCGAGAACGTTTACCAATTCCTTTTCCGTAAAACTTTGATCTTCTGATTTGAACAGTTTTTCCAATATTTCTTTACCCAACGTAATAAACTGTTCGCGCTTATTGATGCGCACATAGCGTCGGATTGCTGCTTTGGCTTTGCCGGTAACCACAAATCTGTCCCATTCGAGCGATGGATGCTGATTTTTTGCCGTTAGCACTTCTACTTGGTCACCGTTTTGCAATATGGTACGCAGAGGCTTAATCTCACCGTTAATTCGTGCACCGACACAGGTATCTCCCACATTGGAATGTACGGCGTAGGCAAAATCAACCGGTGTTGAACCGACGGGGAGTCCTATTAAATCTCCCTTAGGCGTGAAGCAAAATACCTGATCATTATACATTTCCAATTTGGTGTTTTCTAAAAACTCATCCGGATTTTGCGCTTGATCCAAAATTTCCAACAACTCTCTTATCCATCGGAAGTTTTTACCCTCAGTGCGTTGTCCTTGCTTATATGCCCAGTGTGCAGCCACACCTTTTTCATTAACTTCGTGCATTTCATAGGTGCGAATCTGTACTTCAATTCGCACATCAAGCGGACCGATAACACCGGTATGAAGCGATTGATAACCGTTAGGTTTTGGTGTGGAAATATAGTCTTTAAAGCGCCGCGGCACCATATGATATTTACTGTGAATTATACCAAGTGCCTGATAACAATCGGCAACCGTATCAACGCAAATACGAAAAGCCATAATATCGGAAAGTTGTTCAAATGAAGCATTTTTCAGCTGCATTTTGCGCCAAATTGAATAAGGAGTTTTTTCTCTACCTGTTATGGTGCAGTGAATGCCGTTATCCTCCATATCTTTTTCTAATTGTTGAATAATTTTCGGTACAACATTACTGC
>CADBMG010000074.1 GCA_902795745.1 uncultured Pseudomonadota bacterium | reverse complement strand
GGCGTTTTTTATTTTTAATATATTTTTACTTCAGGAATCACAATGCCATGTTCATTAATTGTATCACCTAATGTACCATCGAAGTAGTTTATTGTCATTCCAAAACTTTCAGGATTTTCAACAGGAATTTTTTGATAAACATTCATCTCAATTACTCCCTTTGTGTTTGGCAATACCTTTTCACTCATATTTCCTTTATAACTTATCCCATTAACAGAAACAATATCGCTTTGAATTGTTAGTTGTTTATCGGTTTTGTTTTCTACGAAAAATTCGATTCTTGTTTCATCTGGATCGTACTTGTATTCGTGCATTTGATAAAAACTCAAAGTGATTCTATCATCGTTGTATAGTTCATGGAGTGCGTCAGATATTTGCGTAGTGGATTCCTCTGTTATCGTTTCCGTGGCATAATTAGAACTTTCCTCGTTCGCTAATTCGTTGAGGTTATATGTTTTATTTTCAACAATAATTTTTTCAGCTAATATTGTAGGCAAATTCGTTTTAGCACTTAAGCCTCGATATATTCCAAATACCCTAACAGGTTTATTTAACAATAGAGTTTTATATTTACTATATACAGAATCATCACCTAAGCCTATAGACCATTCATTGTCAGAATCATTTAATGTTACCATGGTTAGGCTATTTAATTGAAAAACATCTGTTATTGTTCCATCAAGATATACGCTTGTATTGCCGAGTCCATTTTCTTTTGCAGGCGAATTAAACTTTTGATATTCAGGATAAATATATTTATCTATTGGCGCGTGAACTGAATTAGAGGAGTCAGAAGTTTGATTGTTGGATGTTGCACATCCTGAAACAGTAAAAACTATCATTATAAATGCTAAAAAGAATAATATTATTTTTTTCATTATGTTCACCTCTTTGCTCACTGCAAATTCTTACTTACCTTTTTAACCAAGCCGAGGACTCGGACGCGCTGAACGTCAGCACCTTCAAAACGGCGTGGGGGATAGTAGGGATTTATTGAAATAAGCTCAATCCAATTATCGCCGTATGAAATCTTTTTTACGACAGCGTCCTCGCCGTCAATCAGAACCACACCGATTTGTCCGTTATCCACGCAATCTTGTTTTTTAACAAGTATTTCGCTGCCGTCGTCAATCAGCGGCGACATACTGTCACCCTGAACGCTTATCCAGATGTACTGTTCCTGCTCGCTTGGAGTTGTAATGAATGTTGGAATATAAGAAACAATCGTGTTATCAGCAACAACGCCGAAGCCGGCGGCAACGCTGTTAAACAGAGGACGCATAAAGACATTTGATTTAGGCAACGGAGAAACATTGGAATTCCATCCCATAAGTTCAGCGGGTGTAGTTCCTAAAGCTTTTGCAAGCGGTTCTAATACGCTGGTCGGCATGTTTTCTATATCCTGACTCTCGTATCTGTAAACAGTTGCCCGGTCTTTGCCAATCAACTCACCAAGTTTATCGGCGGACATACCTTTTTCTTTTCTTAAATTTCGTATTCTTTCACCGACAGTCATATAATCACCTTAATAAATATTTTTGAAGTATGACAGCATTATAACATATAAGTTGCAAAAATGCAACAAAATTCTCGAAAAAAATAAAGAAATTCGCAAAAACGCGAAAAAAGTATTGACACAACAAAAAAAGCGTGATAATATATGTGTGTCGCATAAATGCGAATAAAAGTGAGGTGATAAAAGATGACTAATGTAGACAAGCTCAAGGGCGTTATCAAAGAAAAACAATTATCGCCCGAAAAGGTAGCAGAAATCATAGGAATTGATAAGAGCACAATGTACAGAAAGCTTAGCAACGGCGGTGATGAATTCACTATTAAGCAGGCAGATAGCATTTCTCAGGCGCTTGGATTAACAGCGGAAGAAGCTCAGGCTATATTTTTTAGTCAATTCGTCGCATAAATGCGATTAAATAAACACCCCCGCCCAAGCACCGGGCGGAGAGAGGAGAAAAATGAATTACGATTTCTTGAAAAAAGCATTTAACATAAAAAGTCCGTCAGAAACAGTAAATCCAAATCCGGAGTATGTTCCGCCGGGCTGTGAGCACAAGAGCAGCGATGGTTGTTGCGTATCAACCGATTGGACAGATTATATAACGATAACACACAGATTATCTTGCGCGCTGTTTTCTGTTATAAAAAATACTCGCGAGTTTCATGCATTAAAAAACTACTGTAAATTTTATGATTTTGTTTTTATAGTAGAGCAGACAATAACTAAGCCAAAACAGATAAATATAGTTTTTAAGATTCCAATCAAGCAATATGTATCTTTTGATACTTCTGAGGAATATATTGATTTTGTCAAATCAATAATCAATTACGAGCCAAAGACAAAGCCTTACAGCGGCAAGATCGTTTGCGTTTCAGGAAAGGAAGGCGTTTTTACAAAAGGCAAGGTATATACAGTAAAAAACGGTACTTTGTTAAGTGATGACGGATTTAAGCATCCATTTGTCGCTTTACCCTACAAATCGGTTCAAGATATTAATGAACGCTTAGAAGCTGAATTTATCGAATTAATTGAATAAGTCTCATAACCTAACGTGCAAGGTTGACTATAAACTTGGCAATTCTCTTTTTCATATAACCCCTGAATTATTTTGTAGTAATCCATCACAGGGCGGTGGGCACGGCCGCCCTTTATCCAAGCAGGTGAAAACATGGTAGATATGAATTTATTAATCAATCCCAAAACAGGCGAGGAGTATGTCGATGTTCCGCCGACCGTCGCC
>CADBMG010000073.1 GCA_902795745.1 uncultured Pseudomonadota bacterium | reverse complement strand
GCAATAACGTATCCGGCATACAAAATAAGGGCAATCGCTACCGGACGAATCCCAAACAATATACTTTGAAAAAGTGGATGTGTTTTGTATTTGAAAATATATTTACTGCAAAATAACAAAATTAAAAATGCCGGTAAAGCTAAGCCTATTGAAGCAACAAATCCACCGCTTATGCCCACGGTTTTACAACCGACGAAAGTCGCCATATTAATACCTATAGTCCCCGGAGTGACTTCAGATATGGCAATCATATCAGTCAATTCTTTTAGGGAAAACCAATGGTATGTATTGCTCAAATCAACTAAAAAAGGAATGGTTACCAAACCGCCGCCGATAGCAATCAGACCAATAGCAAGAAACTCATAAAAAAGCAGAAGATAAATCATTTTTTCATCTCCCTGATATGAGTAGATTTTTGATATACAAGACCGGCGATACAACCAAAAAGAATCATTAAAAACGGTGAAATATTAAAAATAATCAATAATAAAAACGCTGCTGCAAAAATTATCATAGCAATCGGATTTTTTATGTTTTTCCTCAACATCTGCATCACAACACCGATTATAACAGCTATAACCGATGCTCTTATACCGTTAAATGCGTGTACCACCGTTTCGTTCTTTACTAAATCCTGCATAAAAACCGCGATTAAGGTTATTACCAAAACCGAAGGTAAAATCACGGCAATAGTTGCAACGGTTGCCCCGATTTTTTGCCGTACATGATAACCGACCAGCGTTGCAACATTTACGGCTATAATTCCCGGTGTGCATTGCGAAATGGCATAATAGTCCAGAAAATCTTCATCGCTGAGCCACTTTTTTTGCTGAACCAGCTCATTTTCAATCCAAGCAATAAGAACTCCTCCGCCGCCGAAAGTAAACAAGCCGATTTTGAAAAAAGTAATGAATATTTTCCATAAACTCGGCATTGCACCTATTTCCGTACATCAAAAATCTTGAACTTTTGTTTTAAGTAGGCGAGCAATTTTTCGTCCTTAAAAAACTTTTCGCAATCAGAATCCTGCGTAACACGATCAGTGCGAATCGGGCGATATTTTTGGATATAATATTCTTCGACACCTAATCCGGACAGTGTGTCGGCAATTTCATATATATCTGCAATATCAAGGATTCGCGGATCACATGTTGTGCGGCATTCGAAGTGAATTTTTGCCTCCAATAACATTTGCAGACTTTGTTTAACTTTTTCAACATCTCCTGCATTGCCGGTAGCTTTTTTATAGCGTTCGGCATGAAGCGGAGCCTTAATATCAAACCCCACCCAAACAACTTTATCAAGCACCTTCTGCAAAGCTTCCGGTCTGTACCCGCCGGTATGTAATCCAACCTCAAATTCCATTTGGCGCACGGCATCAATAGCCTCAGGCAAACTATCTTGCATCAAAGGCTCTCCTCCGGAAAATACCACCGCATCAATCATTCCTTTGCGATGTTCCAACAAATGCACCAAATTATCCCATTCGGCATTTCCTTCTATATGTGGATTCTGCAATGTTTGATTATAGCAAAACGGACACCGCCACGGACAGCCCTGCATAAATACAACAACGGCCATTTTAGAAGGAAAATCGACGATACTGAATTTCTCAATATCGCCGATGTTTATCATATTTTGTACCATTATCGGTATTATTCCGCAGCTTGCAATGTGCAACCGCAGCTCTCGCCTAAATCCAGATGCATAACGGCCTTATCTTCCACAAAACACACGCGTGAATAATATTCACTTTTTTTACCTTTGTTGAATTCGCTGACCGGACGGTGATAGCCCATCACTCTGGTCCAAACTTCGCAAGGTTGGCGCTCTGCATCGGTTAACTTTATATCTTCAAAATTAATTGTGTTTGTCATTGTTTTTTCCTTCTAATAAAATTGTGTGTTTTGTGTTCTTGTTCTTATTTTTTTGCATTTTAGGCAACATTACTTGCTTTTAATGCTTTTATTTTAGCGGCCTTTTTCTCTTCATCGCAAATCGGGCAGAACTTGTGTTCACCGGACAAGTAGCCATGCTTCGGACAAATGGAGAATGTAGGCGTAATGGTAATATACGGCAGACGATAGTTTGTCAGAACCTTTTTAATCAGTTCACCGCAAACTTTTGCCGAAGAAATACGTTGATTCATATACAGGTGCAAAACAGTACCTCCCGTATATTTGGCTTGTAACGAGGCTTGCAGCTCCAAAGCTTCAAACGGATCGTCAGTGTAGCCTACCGGCAATTGTGAAGAGTTGGTATAGTACGGATCTTCTTTGGTGCCGGCTTGAATAATTCCAGGGAAGCGTTTTTTATCTTCACGAGCAAAGCGATATGTTGCACTTTCGGCAGGAGTTGCTTCCAAGTTATACATATGACCGGTTTCTTCTTGAATTTTAATCAACTGAGTGCGAATGTAGTCTAAGAATTTTTCGGCAAAAGCTTTACCCCACGGATCAGAAACGCCATGTTCACCGTTCGTAAAGTTCAAAATCATCTCATTAATACCATTAACACCAATAGTGGAGAAGTGATTGCGCAACGTTCCCAAATAGCGTTTAGTATACGGGTATAAACCATTATCAATCAAACGTTGAATGACTTTGCGCTTAATTTCCAGTGATGTACGGGCAATATTTAAGAGCTCGTCAACCCGACCGAACAAACCTTCTTCGTTACCCTTGTAAACATAACCCAAACGAGCACAGTTAAAGGTTACAACGCCGATAGAACCTGTTTGCTCTGCCGAACCGAACAAACCATTACCTTTGGCTAAAAGTTCACGCAAGTCAAGTTGCAGACGGCAGCACATTGAACGAATCTGTCCCGGCTTCAAAACAGAATTGATGAAGTTTTGGAAATACGGCATACCATATTTTGCTGTCATTTCAAACAAAAGCTGTGATTTTTCATCATCCCACGGAAAATCAGGAGTCATATTGTATGTCGGAATCGGGAAAGTAAACGGACGATCCATCACATCACCATCCATCATTGTTTCAATGTAGGCACGATTAATCATATCCATTTCTTTTTGCAAATCGCCGTAAGTAAACGGCATTTCTTCCTGACCTTCGATAATAGGCATAAAGTTCTCGTCATGACCGGCAATATGACCGCCGATGTATGGATGCTGATTGCGCAAATCTTCCGGACATACCCAGTCAAACGTAAAGTTAGTAAACGGCGTTTGCGAACCCCAGCGCGAAGGAACATTCAAATTATAAATCAATTCTTGAATGCACTGCTTAACTTGTTCATAGCTCATATTATCTTTGCGAATGTACGGAGCCAAATATGTATCTACCGAAGAAAATGCCTGAGCACCGGCCCATTCGTTTTGCAATGTACCCATAAAGTTAACCATTTGGCCGACAGCAGAAGACAAGTGTTTCGGAGGATTTGCTTCGGCTTTGCCGCGCACACCGTTAAAACCTTCTTTGAGTAAAGTTTTGAGAGACCATCCGGCACAATAAGCCGCAAGCATATCCAAATCATGAATATGAACATCACCGTTGCGATGCGCTTCGCCTACTTCTGCCGGATAAACATGGCTCAACCAGTAGTTGGCGGTAACTTTACCGGAAACATTCAAAATCAAACCGCCGTTTGAATAACCTTGGTTAGCGTTGGCATTAACACGCCAGTCAAGCTTTTCCAAATATTCGTTGATTGAACTTTCAACATCAACCATAACTTTTTTATCGCTACGCATACGATTACGTTGGTCACGATACAAAATATAAGCTTTAGCCGTGGCAAAATAGTTAGCGGAAATAAGGGTTTGTTCCACAATATCCTGAATTTGCTCAATAGAAGGAATTTCTTCTTCAAATTTGTGGTTAACAACCTTCATAACCTGTGCTGTTAATAACCATGCTTCAGCTTCTTTGAATTCGCCGGTAGATGTTCCGGCTTTCAAAATAGCGTTATAGATTTTGCTTGAATCAAAAGGGGCTAATACTCCGTCTCTTTTGGTTACGTTTTTAATGTTTGTTTCAATCTCAAAATTTGGGCTTTGCTCGGCCATTTATTTCTCTCCTAAATGCTGTTGGTTATTTTTTCCAATAACTACAATATATTGTTTAATGAAAAATTAAAAACACAATATATTGTGGAATATTTTTAAAAATAGCAATGAATATTTCCTGAAAGCCATTGTGCAAAATAAATGTTTCTGCAACAAGAAATTTTTCTTAATTTTTTTTATAAAAAGGGGATAAGTGATATAACTCTTTATAATATCTACATAATTAATTTATATGGTTGTTGATATTAATAAAAGTTAATTCTTAGGTTACAAAAACAATTAGTTACGTATAATCATTTGAAAATATGAAAGTATTGATGTTTTAAAATCCAAAAAAATGGCAAAAAATATAATTTTTTTCTTAACATAATAATTATTATACCAAAAAACGGAGTCGCAACTTTCGGGTAGCGACTCCGTTATTAAATTACAATGCAAATCGTTATTGATTGCGCGCCGGTCGAGCCGGAGCAAACACTTTCACATCATCCAGTGTTTCATCGGTACATTCGGCACCGTTACAGCTTTTCATTACCAAGGCATCGCGACTACGATTCAAACCGCGTACATTCAGAGAAGGAACGTAACGGTCAACAATGGTCAGCTTAAAGGTGACATAAGCCAAATTACTGTTATCATCCATTGCATAAACCTTGATCTGATAAGAACCGTCATCTCCCGGCATAGCCACACCGTTGAATGTTCTGGTTGCAGGAACATATTTCAGCCATTTCGGTAACGGCGAATCGTCGATTAAACCTGCTTTGGTTACATATTCACCTGCTTTCCAACCCATTTTTTCAAACACGGCAGCCGGTACAGTAATATTGATGTGTTCGCCTGTCAAATAAGTTACATCCGGCAAAAGTTTTTCATTGGAAAGATTAACCGGCGGACGACGTGATGGCAAATCCATCAAATACGGACGCGGTTCAGGTGTAAATTGCCCCAAACGCCATCTTTCCAAAACCTCACGCAGATTCATTGCAATTGTCGACGGCGATTCGTTCAGCATATAATATGGCACTGCGTCTAAGCCGATAGTGGCATATAATGCACCAAGGGCATCTTGCAGGTCAACATATGCTAATGAAGCTTTGGTTTCATCGGCAATAGCTCTTGCTGCCTCTAACTGACTGCGTACAGCCTTACTGCCTCGAGTAGCCGTAACATCTTCGGCTATATTTTCAGATGTGCCGGCAATTTCCATGGCAATGCGATAATCCTCTTCTGCCGATGTATAGCGCGCCCAAGCAACATATACCTGATTTAAAATCAACGAAGTCATACGTTGACGACGCAATGTTTCCAATGCCTTAGCATCATTAACGCGAGCATTTTCATAAACCGTCATAGAAGCTTGCTTTGCTGCTTGGCACCATTTCTGGGCATATGCACGCGGATTGTCCATATAGTTTCCGGCGGTATCATCACGGAATGTTTCAATTACTACTTGCAAATCATCCGGACTCAACAACAAATCATGAGCCTTCATTTCCGGACGGTTTGTCAAAGCCAACCATTCAAGCTTAGCTAAATCGGACTTCATTTCCGGCAAAGCAAAGTTGCCGTACTCTTTGCCGACCAAACGGAATTCGGTAGAAGGATGTAATCCCATTAAAGAAGCCAAACGTTCATGAGCCGTTTCCATATCGCGTTTCAAATCGGAAAGTTTTTGTACTTGTTCCATATATTCGCGCTTTTGCTTAAGCTGTGCCGTCGACGGAGTTTTACCTTCCTGTGCCAATTCTTTGGCTTCGGCATTCATCTCATCGACATCAAGCGTTAAGTGTTCGATTGTGGCATCAACTACCGGCAATATGCGTTGTGCCGTAATAGCTTTCCAATATAACACACGTGCTTCTTGTAAAACATTTTGAATAACTTTGCGGCTGACTTCAACCGATACATTCTGCTTAAAAGTCTGATCATTATTCATATAATAAAGTGTAGATATATCCAAGATATTCCATGCCACTTTCAAATCAGGACTGGTATCCGACTGATAATTCGTGTTAACATAACCGGCATTGGTAGCAATTTCCGGCAATTGCGAATATGCCGACTGACCTGCTTTAAGCAAGCTTTCCTGATAGCGCATAACTCTGCCGCTGTAATTATATTTCAACGCCAAAGCCATTGCCATATACATATCTATCGGTTTTTCAATTTTAGTCGGGGTGTTGGCATACATATTTTGCATATCAACATCATAGCGAATCGCTTTGTCCCAATCGCTGTAATAAGCGGCATCGGGACCGGTAACCACATAACTTTGCGTAGCGGTATTTCCTGCAACATTTCGATTATCTAAGCAAGCAGCAACCGCCAATGTGGCAATCATCAAACAAAACAGTTTTTTCATGTTTGTATCCTTTTACTCGAGTCAAATATCTGTCTTCACAATAACCGCTAAAAATTAACATTTTATTACACTTTTTATGATTATACTGGTTTTAAGCAATTTTTTGAGGAAAAAACAAACAATGGTTTCAATCTTAGGCACACTATTTAAATATAAGGAAAAAGAATCGCCGGATGTTTTGGGCTATTTTCCTGAACGCGTTCATGTTGAGGCTTTTCCTGAACGTCGCTATTTGTGGACATCTCGTTTTTTGGTTATTACAACGTGTTTGAGCATTTGTCTTAATATGTTGCTCGCCAGCGTAATTTTTCTTTTGCTGCCGGAATTACATGTAGAAGCCAGACTGTTTCGCATTAATAATGATGAAACGCAAATGGACGTCATGCAACAAGATGAAATTAATTATTATGCCAGCGACTTAATCGCTGAACAATACTTGCGTGACTATATTATCATGCGCTACACGGTTACCGACGATTATGCCGAGCTGAGGGAACGTTGGCGTCCCGGTTCGGTTTTGTATTGGTATTCAACCACTAATGTTTTTAACAGTTTTGTGGAAAAAGATGTTGCCAATGTTGATCGACAGTTTAAAGCTCTCGGTCTGCAACGTTATGTTGAAATAGACTGGGTAAAACATGTTTCTCGTTCCTTATGGATGGTACAGTTTAAAACCTATGATACTACCAAAGATAATCCTAAACCAAAAGTGGATATTTGGAGAGCTTCTGTACGTATAGGTTATGACCGCGGATTGCGTTTCCGTCGTCCGGAAGATCGTCTGCTCAATCCTTACGGCTTTTTGGTGTACAGTTACACTCTTTCGTACCGTGGAGATTATCGCGACGGACCGGAAGAAGTTCCGAGCAACATCAAATATAATCTGATGATGTATTAATAATGAAAGTATGGCTTGTTTTGGCATTTTTGGAACTGATGGCGTGTTCATCGTTTGATGTTCCGGCGGAATTCAAATATAAAGAAATACAAACTTCATCATTTAAAATCGCCACTTGGCAGAAAATAACCGATAATAACGCACCCTTTAAAGTATATATAGAAGGTGACGGTTTTGCCTTCCGTGCCAACGGCAGAATCAGTTCTAACCCCACCCCGCGCGGAACTTTGGTGCGCGAATTAGCATTCGGAGATAAGCATCAAAACGTTATATATCTGGCTCGACCATGTCAATTTGTTACAGATGCAATATGTCAACCGCAAGATTGGTCGAACGCTCGTTTTTCGACACAAGCATTGCAAGCTCAATATGAAGCAGTAAAACAAATTACCGGCAACAGCAGTTTGACATTGGTTGGATTTTCCGGCGGGGCGCAAATTGCCGGATTAATGGCGGTAAAATATTCTGATTTAAAAATTGATAAGTTAGTAACGGTTGCCGGTAATTTAGACGTCATAAGGTGGACGGAATATCACCATTTACCGCCTCTGAACCTTTCCCTTGATTTACATAATTATCGTAATGCTTACGGCAAATTTAATCAGGTTCACTACATCGGAGCCGATGATGACAATATTGTACCGGAAATCACACGTTTGTTTGTCATTAATCCTCATAATTTGATAATCGTTGAAGGTGCCGACCATAATACCGGTTGGGAAAAAGTCTATGAGCGAATCCGACAAGAATAGGACTGTTTTACTTTATATATAAATATATTGACTAAAAAACACTTTTTTGTTAAAATATGTCCATCTTGATGGGTAATAAGGTTTGTTACATGGCAGAATCAAAAATAAAATTATGGTTGAAAAAATGGGGACTTCGCGGAATGGTGTTGTTCACAGCATCTTCGGCAGCTTTGCCTAGTAATGCCGGTGTGCGTATCATAAAGAATACAGATAAAATAGAAAAGTCGGTCACACCGGAATTAACCAATAATCAATTAGCGGAGAAATACTTAGCCCAGATGAAAGATTCGCTGGATACTAAGCTTTGGTCCGGAGACGGATGTGTCGGAGATTTAACTTTTGACTTGTTAATGAATGGATCTGCAAGCCTTAAAAAAAACGAGAGAACAAAATATGATTTGAGGCAACCGAAGGATATTATCAAATCATCAGAGATAAGTGTTATAACTCCTGATGACCCGAAATACAGAAAAACGGCATTAGCTTATGTAACCAATACTTTGCAATTGTATTTACAGCAAAGAACCGATTTAGAAGCGGATTCTTTAGAAGAAGAAATCCCTTTGCTGTTAAAGCAAAATGAATATAAGCGCGGCAACATTATAGCAATTCTGGCCTCTCTTTACCACGAAGCCGGACATATTAAACAAATCAAATATGATGGTTCGTTGGATTTTAAATTTCCAATCGATTTAGTCCGTGCTGACAGAGCCGGTGAAAAAATATCTTACATTATCGAAAATCTTTTTGTGGCACAAGTTTATACAATTTTGAAAAAAGCCGGTATAGAAAAAATACAGACAGAAGGAAAAATTACCACTACCGACCAAATTTTAGAATTATATCCTGGGTTGAAAGATTATGTTAAAAACAACGGATTTTCTCCGCATGAAAATAAAGATATACGAGCCATCGGAAAAATTGCCTCCGTTTATTTTGATACCAACCGGCAGGCAGATTATTGGCAACAGCATTATGAACATACCTTACTCAGTGGAGAAAGCGGAATGTTTCAACGTCTGCAATACAACGATGCCAAGTATAACGAAGTTCTTAACAGTATGCTTAAAAATGTATATATCGGTAATAATACCAATGTTAATTTATCATGTTGCCGTGATTTAATCAGTATGTCGGCATCAAATGCTCTGGATTTGATGGAAAATATGAATATCTCTGATAGGGCTTTGTTAATGGAAGGTAAATACACTCCTATGACCTATGGTAAAGCAAAAGAAATCAGTGATTATTTGGAAACAATCGGTTTACATAATCCGGATGAAAAAAATGACTATATGCAAAAAACACTTGCCGATATCGTTTGCCGTAGCGGACACACAGATGAAAAACTTAAAAGCATTTTACTAAATACTAAAAGTGTAAATAGCGGAAAAATTGTTTATGCTGACGGTTTAGTGGAAAAAAATGATGGAAAAGGCAACCATTATATTGTGGGAAAAGATGGCGTTGCAAATATTGCTCTGTATGAACAATTTAAGTCATTACAGGAAAAAATCAGCAACACGACATCAATGCCTATGGATATAACTGATGCTACGCAAATAGATACCAACAAAGACAGTGAAATAACAACACACAAAAATGTTTTCATCAAAACAATGACTGATATGAAATCGCACCAGCATTAACCGCAAATAGAATTCAGAAAATATTTAGGAAAAGAATGTTTTTTTACTTGTTGAAGCAAGCAAAATATTGTAGCATTTGCTTATAAAACAAGGAGAGAAAAATGCGTAAAATCATATTAGTGTCGGCGATTGTTACAGCCTTTGCCCTCAATGCACAGGCTTTAGAGATTATTGATGATGTGCAAGAAGAACAAGTTGAAACGCAATTGTCAGAAGTTGAAATAAAAATACCTGAAGAAACAACAGCGCAAACTGAACCTAATTTAGCAACAATTGATGAAAAAGGTATTGACGAATGGATAAAAAACGGGTTTGCCGTTAATGAGCCGGATAAAGACGGAGTTACTCCATTAATATATGTCATAACTCATAACGATAATGTTGAAGTTGTTCGTCACTTAATCGAAGCCGGAGCGGATATAAATAAACCCGCAGCCAATGGCGTAACGCCTCTTGTTGCGGCCACCTCAATCGCTAATGAATTACGTTTGCAACAGATTATGTTAAAGTCTTTGCATATTAATAACATTTCTGCAATTTCCGAAGAAAAAATTGCCGCTCATATAACATCGCAAATCGGACGAGCTAATGAAATTATCGAACTGCTCACCGATTTCGGTGCCGATGTAAACAAAGAAACACCGTTGGGTACTCCTTTAATGAATGCCGCCACCAGTGATTGGAACACACAAATAGTAAAACTACTGATAGCCGCCGGAGCAAAGGTCAATGCTCGTGATAATAATGGCAGAACGGCATTGTTTTATGCCCACATGTATAACAGTCCCGAAATTGAGATTTTGTTACTCAAAGCCGGTGCCGATACCGAAATTACCGACCGTCGCGGTCAAACTTATATGGATGTGGACACAGTTGATATAATGGAAGAATAAATCGTGTTATCCCAAAAAAATAAAAAAATGCAAAAATATAGTGCATTATTAATAATTATGTTTTAATATACGCTCAACCGGTCAGTAAGGGAGAACTTATGATGGCCACAATTTTAATTTTTATAAAGGAAGGAAATAATGTTTAACAGCAGAGCAAAAATATGTAAAGTTGTTCTCGGCTCGTTAGCGGCTTTGTTTGCCGTAGTTAACGGGGCGTTTGCTTCGGAATTGGACTTGCTCATTCCGTCGCTTTCAATGGCTACATATAATATTTTCGGTTACAGCTTAACCGGCAGCGAACTTCTCATCGGTGGTATGGGTATTTGTTTGCTTGGTATGATTTTCGGCTTAGGTGAGTTTTTCAGCATTAAGCACTTGCCGGCTCACAAATCCATGCTGCAAGTTTCGGAAACAATTTACGCAACATGCACAACGTATATGAAGCAACAAGCAAAATTGCTGTTTGTTTTGGAATTGTTTATCGGAGCATGCATTGTTTACTATTTTGCCGGTTTAAATGATACGCCTTGGAGCAAAGTAGCCTATATTTTGTTATGGTCTATTTTGGGTATTTTAGGTTCATACACAGTGGCTTGGTTTGGTATGCGTATTAACACGTATGCTAACTCACGCACATCATTTGCTTCACTTAAAGGTAAAGCTTATCCTGTTATGGACTTGCCGTTACGTTCCGGTATGTCTATCGGCGTGTTGTTGATTTGTGTTGAATTGCTCGTAATGCTGTTCATTTTGGTATTTGTTGACCGCGAAACGGCAGGTGCTTGCTTCATCGGTTTTGCCATCGGTGAATCATTGGGTGCTTCGGCTTTGCGTATTTGCGGCGGTATTTTTACCAAAATTGCCGACATCGGTGCCGATTTAATGAAAATTATTTTCAAAATTGATGAAGATGACGCACGCAATCCGGGTGTAATTGCCGACTGTACTGGAGATAATGCCGGCGATTCTTGCGGCCCGACAGCAGACGGTTTTGAAACATACGGCGTTACCGGTGTAGCTTTAATCAGCTTCATCGTTT
The DNA here is from genome assembly GCA_902795745.1 of uncultured Pseudomonadota bacterium. Taxonomy (GTDB): domain Bacteria; phylum Pseudomonadota; class Alphaproteobacteria; order RF32; family CAG-239; genus RUG410. The sequence goes on along the minus strand of CADBMG010000073.1, from coordinate 11,787 downwards.
TGGCAGCCGGTATGTATTTCACTCCGGACGGTGCTTTGGCTGAATACGTTCATGCTCCGGAATTGCAAGCACGTTTGATTACGTGGATTTTTGCAATGCGTATTGTGATGATTCTTACTTCAATGTTCTCGTATGCTATAAATAAAGTCTTTTCAAAGATTATTTTCGGCAGACGCGATGAGTTTGATTTTGAAAAACCTTTGACGAGTTTGATTTGGTTAACGTCTTTAATTTCGATTGCCGTTACATTCGGCGTATCTTATATAATGTTGCCGGCAACACAATTCGGTGTTAATATGTGGTGGAAATTGTCGGTAATTATCAGCTGCGGTACTTTGGCTGCTGCTATTATTCCGGAATTTACCAAAATCTTCACTTCGTCAAAATCGCAACACGTTCAGGAAGTTGTGAATGCCAGCCGTGAGGCGGGTGCTTCGCTAAACATCTTATCGGGTATTGTTTCCGGTAACTTCTCAGGCTTCTGGCAAGGTATTGTAATGGCAGGATTAATGGCTGTTGCCTACATCACAGCCAGCAGTGACTTGGGCGAAATTATGATTTATCCGACGGTATTTGCTTTCGGTTTGGTAGCATTCGGTATGCTCGGAATGGGACCGGTTACCATTGCGGTAGACAGCTACGGTCCGGTTACAGATAATGCACAATCGGTATTTGAACTTTCGCAAATTGAAAGCCAAAAAGGTATTAAAAAAGAAATCAAAACAGAGTATGGTTTTGAGCCTAATTTTGAACACGGCAAACATTTGTTGGAAGCTAACGATTCCGCCGGTAATACCTTTAAGGCAACCTCTAAGCCGGTGTTAATCGGTACAGCGGTTATCGGTGCGACGACGATGATTTTCTCAATCATTTTATTGTTGCAATTGGAGCTTAATTTGATTGATGCTCGTGTTTTAATCGGTTTGTTGCTGGGCGGTGCCGTTATTTATTGGTTCTCCGGTGCAGCAATTCAGGCAGTTTCTACCGGTGCTTATCGTGCGGTGAACTACATTAAAGAACACATTAAGCTTGATACAAACAAAGCCGCTTCGGTTGATGATTCGAAGACTGTTGTAAAAATCTGCACGCAGTATGCACAAAAAGGTATGTTCAATATCTTTGTGGTGATTTTCTCATTTGCCATTGCCTTTGCATTCTTCGGACCGGAATTGTTCGCCAGCTATTTGATTTCAATCGCCATTTTCGGCTTATATCAGGCATTGTTTATGGCTAATGCCGGCGGTGCATGGGATAATGCCAAAAAAGTGGTTGAAGTAGACTTGGGCGAAAAAGGCTCTGATTTACATGCTGCTTCGGTAGTTGGTGATACGGTGGGCGATCCGTATAAAGATACGGCATCGGTTGCCTTGAATCCGATTATTAAATTTACGACTTTGTTCGGCTTGTTGGCTGCAGAAATGGCAGTTAAAGTGGCTGAACAAAACGAAAAATTGGCAACCGGTATCGGTGTGGCATTTTTCGTTATCGGTTTGATTTTCGTATGGCGCTCTTTCTATGCTATGCGCATTGAAGCCAAGAAAATCGACTAATCAGTTTTAGGGTGTAACTTGACGATGAGTCCCGATCGCTAATGCGGTCGGGATTTTTTTATCAGCCTGCAAAAAAAGCCTCGCGATTATCACGAGGCTTTTTTCATAATCATAAAGATTAAATATTAAATTTCTCCGGCAGCATAACGTTTAGCCATATCCGACAATTTAACAGCTTTAATCTTATCGCCATATCCGGCAGCTCCAAATGCAATATAACGGTCTTCACAAACCTTTTGCATTTCCTCTAATGCCGGTTTCAAATATTTGCGCGGATCAAATTCCGACGGATGTTCGGCATATATGCGGCGGATTGCACCAGTCATTGCCATACGAGAATCAGTATCAACATTGACCTTACGAACACCGGATTTAATACCGCGAACGATTTCTTCAACCGGTACACCATAGGTTTGCGGAATCTGACCTCCGTAAGCATTAATCAGGTCCTGCAACTCTTGCGGTACCGAAGAAGAACCGTGCATAACGAGGTGAGTATTCGGTAGTTTTGCATGAATTTTTTCAATCACATCAATAGCCAAAATTTCACCATCCGGCTTGCGGGTAAATTTGTAAGCACCGTGGGAAGTACCGACAGCCACCGCCAATGCATCCAAGTGAGTCAAGCGCACAAACTCAGCAGCTTCATCCGGATCGGTAACAAGGCGTTTTTTATCAAGTTTACCTTCTGCACCATGACCATCTTCCTTATCTGCTTTACCGGTTTCGAGCGAACCTATAACGCCTAGTTCGCCTTCCACAGACGCACCGACAGCATGTGCTCTGGCAACAACTTCTTGTGTTACGCGAACATTGTATTCAAACGAAGACGGAGTTTTTCCGTCGGTTTCCAGCGAGCCGTCCATCATCACCGATGTATAACCGTTAACAATAGCTGATTGACATACATCAACGCTTGCACCGTGGTCTTGATGCAAACAAATCGGCAGTTCCGGAAACATTTCAACACCTGCGGCTATCATATGGCGAATCATCGGATCGCCGGCATATTTGCGTGCGCCGGTAGAGGTTTGAATAATAACCGGAGCATTTACTTTTTTTGCGGCTTGCAAAACAGCAAGAATTTGCTCCATATTGTTGATATTGAATGCCGGAACACCATAGTTGTTTTCGGCAGCATGGTCAAGAATCTGACGCATTGAAACAAGTGGCATTTTATTCTCCTTTAAAATTAAATTAACTGGCTTGAATATAGGAGGTTTCAAATTTTTTGCAAGCATTTTTTATTTTTACCTCGGTGTTTTATATTTTTTTGTTGACTTAAATAAAATATGAAGCTATAAACACAAAGAAATTTACCGAGAGTTCGCATGGGGCGAGCTTTAAATAATTAATAACAAACCGGAGATTTAAAATGAAAAGAACATATCAACCAAGTAAACTCGTTCGTACTCGTCGCCACGGTTTCAGAACGCGTATGGCAACAGTCAGCGGTCGCAAAGTATTATCAGCACGTAGAGCCAAAGGACGTAAAAGACTTTCTGCTTAATTTTGAGCAATGAGCAAGTTTGTAATCTTAAAAAAAAGAAGAGATTTTTTAAGAGCCGCTAAGGATATAACTATTATTTCGCATAATGTTATGTTGCAAGCGGCTCGTCCGATGTTTGGTGAAGAACAAAGATCGGCGCGAATCGGTTTTACGGCTACTAAACGATTGGGTAAAGCCAATGTTCGTAACCGCATAAAGAGGAGATTGCGTGCCGTGGTGCAAACACTTTGCTCTAAACTGGCGATGGATAATGTCGACTACGTTTTAATCGGACGTTTGAGTACGGTGTCTTGTTCTTTTGATGATTTGGTTCGCGATATGACTTATGCATTTAAAAAAGCCAACAAGCAAATTTTTGCCGAAGAAGAACAGCCGATTGAACAACCGCAAGCATGTGAAGAAAACTCCGATGTTCAGAAAAATATTTATTCTGCCGATTAAATTTTACCAAATTTTTATTTCCCCTTTGTGTCCGGGAGTTTGTCGTTTCAGACCAACTTGTTCGCAGTACACGATTGAGGCAATCCGCACCCATGGCGTGGTGAAAGGATTATATTTGGGATTACGAAGGATTTTACGGTGTCATCCGTGGGGTGGTTGCGGTTATGATCCGGTGCCGCCGAAACAAAACAAGCATAAGTCGGTATAAATGCTTGATTTTTTAGAGCAAATACATTAGAAAAATAGTATTTGCATATCTTATGGGAGCTTTTTATGAATAAAGAAGATTTGAAGAGTTTTTATGTGGCGATTATTTTATCGGCACTGGTTGTTTTAGGTATTAATTATTTTTTTCCGAAACCGGAAGAGCCGGCAAATGTACCAGCAGAAAATGCCGTTGTTGAACAAATTGCCGCAGATGAAGGTTCCGAACAAACAGCACTCGAACAACAAGTATTGTCAGTAGAAGAAGCTCTTAATCAAGATGCTCGCTTACCGATTAAAAACAACAATATTAACGGCAGTTTGCGCTTAAAGGGTGCACGTTTTGATGAAATTATGCTTACAAAATATAAGCAAACCATAGATGAGGACAGTGCCGCCGTTACCTTGTTTGCTCCGGCAAAAACCGCTGAATCTTTCTTTGCCGAATATGGTTGGTTGTCTGCAAATCCTCGTCTGAAACTGCCGACCAAAGATACATTGTGGCAAGTGGCGGAAGGTGATGTTCTAACGCCGCAAACACCGGTAACATTAGTATGGCGCAATGGTGAGGGATTAACCTTTAAATATATTATAAAAATGGATGAAAATTATTTGTTCAGTGTAGAACAAATTGTCGAGAATCACAGCAGTAAAGATGTTTCTCTCGTTCCTTATGGACTTATCAGCAAACGCGCATCGGAAGAAAATATGCAACGCGGAATTGCTCATCAAGGATTTACGGCTATTTTGGATGATAGCTTGAAAGAAATTGTTTATTCTAATATTGATGACAAAGGTGAAAATTTCGAAACAACCGGCGGATGGGTATCTTTTTCCGATAAATATTGGTTTGGAGCATTTGTCTTTAATGATGATTTTCATGCCGATATTAATTTACGTGAGGTTACGAAAGATGTATTTCAGCTCGACTATAAAGGTCAAGCGATTGAGGTCAAGCGTGGCGATGCGGCAACCGTGGCAACTCGCCTTTATGCCGGAGCTAAGGAAATAAAATTACTCGATAAATATGCAGAGAATATTAGAAAATTTGATTTGGCGGTTGATTTCGGGTGGTACTATTTTCTGACTAAACCTTTTTTCTATATTTTGGACTATTTGTATCAGCTTATCGGAAACATGGGGTGGGCGATTTTGTTATTTGCGGCATTGTTGAGATTGGCTCTGTTTCCGATTGCCAACAAATCGTTTGAAAGTATGTCGAAAATGAAAAAAGTACAGCCGAAAATTATGGCAATACAAGCGTTATATAAAAACGATAAAATGGCTCAACAAAGAGCCACTATGGAGCTTTATAAAAAAGAAAAAATTAATCCGGCAGCAGGCTGTTTACCGATGCTGATTCAAATTCCGGTGTTTTTCTCACTGTATAAAGTTTTGGTTATTTCACTTGAAATTCGTCACGCTCCGTTTATCGGTTGGATTAAGGACTTGTCGGCACCGGATCCTCTGACTATTTCACAGTGGGCGCATATTTGGGTACCGTCGGCACTTGATATCGGTATTTGGCCGTTGATTTATGGTTTGACCATGTACCTGCAAACAAAACTAAATCCTACTCCGGCAAACAAAGACCAAGCCAGAATGTTTGCGCTGATGCCGCTAATCTTTATGTTTATGTTTGCGCATTTTGCCGTTGGTTTAATTCTCTATTGGACTTTGAGTAATATATTATCAATGATTCAACAGCGCGTTATTATGTATAAAAACGGAGTTAAATAGATGAGCGAAAAGTGGACGGCAGAGCAACTGAATGCAGCCGAAATGCAATTCGGCCGCCGTTGCGACTTTATGCTGAGTGTAGCACAATTGTCGCAACTGCCTGATGCTGATCGTAGTGAAATAGCCTTTGCCGGACGCTCTAATGTAGGTAAATCCAGTTTAATTAATGCTCTTTTTAATCAGAGAAAACTGGCAAAAACTTCTTCTACCCCCGGACGTACTCAACAACTCAATTTTTTTTTTTTTTTTTTTAAATTGTATATGGTTGACCTTCCGGGATACGGCTATGCTAAAGCACCGGAAAAATTGGTAAAGCAATGGCAAGCGGTGTTAAAAGATTATTTGCGCGGAAGACCAAACTTGCGCCGTGTTTTTTTGTTGATTGATTCGCGTCACGGCATAAAAAAAGAAGATGCGGAAATAATGAAATTGCTCGACGAATCGGCGGTTGTTTATCAAATTATTTTGACTAAAACAGATAAAATTCCTGCCGCCGAATTGCAAAAAACACAAGAAAAAGTTCTGGCAGAGTTGAAAAATCATGCCGCGGCGATGAATGAGATTATTGCTACCAGCGCAGAAAAGAAAATCGGACTGAACTTCTGTCGTGCCGAAATTTGCAGCTTTATGGAATAAAGAAACTTTTTTAAAAATATACGTAATTGCAAAAAAATCATTCTGAGGAGTGTAGTATGTTAAGAATCTCCGCACAAAGTGCGGTTGTATCGGACTGGCGTCCGAAGATGCTCACGCGAACAAGTTCGCTCAGCATGACAATAATAAATACGTCCTGAATTTTTTATTATTTTCTAAATTTCCGTTTTGAGCTTATAAAAAATCAACCCGAGGTTCTCACGAACGTCGGGTTGTAGTTAGAGTAACATTTGTTAGTCCGGGGAGATTGGACTAATGATTGTTTAATTGTTTATTATAATTTTTCTCTCCCCGAGCGCAACGTTGGCAATAAGATGAGCCTTCGCGCGCTTTTAGGCCTCAGCCTACTTCAACTGATTAAGGAGACTCTGATATACCTGTCTCTCTTTTGATGTTAATACTCTGCCGCTATTAAGGGCTTCTTCGTACTTCTTCAATAAAGCCAGAGCGGCTAAAGATGTTTTTTTCTGTGTCATAACTTTAATTTTTATATTAATAATAAATTTTCTGTCTAATATGTAGCATAAATAAAAATATTTGTCAATAATTAATTTTTATTTTTCTTAAAAAATATAATTTTCCGCTTAACCTCTCTATTGAGAATAATCAAAAAAGTCGAAAATCTCCCCTCAAAGTGCCCTTTGATGTTCCCGCCTGTTTCCACTCTCGGCAAAGCTGCTAATACAAGTAATTGCATGCCATGTCCAAAAGAAAACAAAACAATCCTTACTTACTTTTTTTGCTTGCGATTTTCGTAAAAAATAGTAAACTTTCGCTGATGTATTGTTAATTTTATAAGGAGCTTATTTTACAATGTCTAAAATCTTAATTACATCCGCATTGCCATATATTAACGGTGTTCCGCACCTAGGACACATGGTCGGCTGTTTGTTGCCGTCCGATATCTATGCGCGCTATATGCGAATGTCGGGTAATGAGGTTTTATACATTTGCGGTACCGATGAGCACGGTACGGCATCCGAAGTAGGTGCTTTGAAAGAAAATCTGCCGGTTGAACAGTATTGCGACAAATATCATGCTCGCCATGCGCAAACTTATCGCGATTTTAATTTGTCGTTCGACTATTTTGGTCGCACATCGAGTGAACAAAACAAAGAAGTTGTTTATCATATTTTCGAGCAATTGGATAAAAATGGCTATATTACCGAAAAAACAATGAAGCAAATTTATTCCATTGACGACAAAATGTTTTTGGCTGACCGTTATATCACCGGCACTTGCCCGCACTGCGGCTACGATAAAGCACGCGGTGACCAATGTGAAAATTGCACCAAAGTTTTAGAAGCCACCGATTTAATCAATCCGCGCAGTACCGTTTCCGGCAGTACAAATCTGGAAGTACGCGAAACCAAGCATTTGTTTTTAAATCTGCCAAAGATTGAATCGCAACTGGTGGAATGGCTGAAAACAAAAGAAGCTTTCTGGCCTGATGTAGCTTACTCCATTGCAAAAAAATGGGTTAAAGAAGGTCTGCAACCGCGTTGTATTACCCGCGATTTGAAATGGGGATTTCCGGTTAATAAAACGGGCTATGAGGGCAAAGTATTTTATGTGTGGTTTGACGCACCTATCGGCTACATTGGTATAACCAAACAATGGTCTGACGAAAAACCAAGTGAGCGCAACTGGAAAGATTGGTGGCTTGATGCCAAAGATGTTCGTTATGTTGAGTTTATGGGTAAAGATAATGTTCCATACCATTCAATAACTTTTCCGGCAACAATGCTTGGTACCGGAGAAAATTGGACTAAGGTAGATTATCTTAAAGGTTTCAGCTATTTAACATTTGAGGGTGGTAAGTTTTCAAAATCAGAACACCGAGGAATTTTTGCCGAAGATGCAATCAGTGAATTTCCTGCTGATTATTGGCGCTATTGGCTGATGGCAAATGCGCCGGAAGCATCGGATTCATCTTTTACCATTGACGGCTTTGTCGCAACAATAAATAAAGACTTAAACGGAGTTTTGGGTAATTTTGCTCAGCGCGTAATGAAAATGACGGCTTCAAAATTAGCAAGTTTTGTACCGGAAGGCGGAGAATTGGAAGCTGATGACAAGGAAATGTTGGCTATTTTACAGCAACGAATCGACGATTACTTCAAATATATGAACAATCTCGAATTTCGTAAAGCCGTAGCAGAGCTGCGTGCTATTTGGGTTGAGGGTAATAACTATATTACCAAAACAGAACCATGGGCAGTTATCAAAACTGATGAAAAGCGGGCAGCAACAATTTTGCGTTTGTGCCTGAACTTGATACGTATTTACGCAGCATTAAGTGCACCACTGATGCCGGATACAGCGGAAAAAATAATGAACAAATTCGGGCAAACTTCTGCTGATTTGCCAAGCTTAAAAGATTTTGATGTTCTTAAAGAAATCAATGCTTTGCCGGCGGGGCATCCTTTTGAAGCGGGAGATGCCTTGTTTGAGCGTATCACACCAGAAAAAACAGCCGAATTGCAACAAAAATACGGAGGACAATCATGAATGAGTGGGCAGAAATGCGTTTGAACGGCTTTTTGGGCTTTATACACAAATGCGTTATGTTTTTAACGTGGCCGTTGCGACATTGGAAAATTTTGCTTTCAATTTTGCTGCTTTTAATCGTACTATTTTTTACCGTGCCGTTTTTTTACGGTGTTAAGTGGAATGAAATAGTTGATTGGTACAAGGTTAAGTATTCAGAATCATGGCTTGCCGGTTTGACAAGCGGTGTATCAAAGGTCGCAACCGATACGGTAAAAAAATCAGAAAAAACCATTCAGATAATCAAAGAAAAAGCCGTGAAAATTTCTCCGGAAGCAGAAACAGAGCAAACAGCTAAGCAAAAAAATGAACCTGTTCGTTTTGTAACATGGAATGTAGAAAAATTTACAAAATCTAAATATCATCCGCAGAAATCGAGCAAAAAAATTAAATTAAAAGCACCCACATTTGCTAAAATTGAACCTTACTCCGAGCAAAATATCCCTCTTAGTAAAAATACAGAAGCTAAAAGCGAATCCTTTGCACCGTATTATGACGGTAATTTATCCGATTACTACACCATTCGCCGTGATTTGGATTTGGTATATTTAAGCGAATCGGAAAAACTTTATGGAAAAGTCGATATTATTGATGCTAACAGTTTATACATTGATAACACTTTTGTTTATCTCTACGGCATTTTTACCAACCCTAATAATTACGACGAACAGGCGGCACAGCTCTTTTTGGAAAAGCTAACCGAGGGACGTAATTTGCATTGCGATATTGTAGCATATACCACACAATCGCAAGCAGCTACGGCTTTGTGCTTTTTGGATGGTAAACTGATAAATCAACAATTGGTTGATGCCGAATTGGCAGAAAATGTTGCATTAAAGTAGGAAAAAAATATGTGGCAGCCGGTTTTAACCATCAGTGGATATATTTTAGGTATTTTAGGCTTAATTATGCTCATTCCCGCCGGCTTTGAGGTCTGGAAAACCGGTCTGATGTGGTCTCCGTTTTTGAGTACGGCGACTGTAACATTGTTTTTTGGTTTTTCACTTTTTTTATCTAACAACACTTCTTTTACAAAAATAAGTTTAAAACAGGCCTATCTGGTAACGACTATGAGCTGGTTATTGGTCTGCATTTTTGCGGCAATTCCTTTTTATTTGTATGGAACGGTTGACAATATAACCGATGCTTGGTTTGAATCCATGTCCGGTTTAACCGGTACCGGTGCAACAATTTTTAAAAACGTAGAAGTTTTGCCTAAACCGATTTTAATATGGCGTTCATTGCTTAACGGCATCGGCGGTTTAGGAGTTGTTATTTTTGCTGTGGCACTGCTACCGATTTTGGGTATTGGAGGAATGCAGATTTTTCAGCGTGAAAATTCAGACTCAAATGATAAATTTATGCCCAAATTCAGCTATATAGCCAAACGCATTGTGGCTGTTTATCTTGCTCTTATCGTCTTTTGTTGTGTGGTTTACATTTTATGCGGTATGAATTGGTTTGATGCAATTAATCACGCAATTTCAGTCATCGGTACAGGTGGATTTTCCACCAAAAACGACTCCATTGCCGCTTTCCACAGCATTAGTATAGAAATGGTAACAATCCCGTTTATGTTAGCCGGTGCGATACCTATGACATTCTACGTATTGCTCTTACGCGGAGCACCGTCCGATCGCAATCACCAAGTTGCTACTTCATTGAGATTGGTTTTTTATGTCGGTGCAATCGTTTCTTTGTATCTTTATTTCAGCAGTAACAACTCTCTTGCTCAATCTTTACGTTACGGCTTTTTCACGGTCACCGCTACAATAACCACCACCGGATTGGCGGCAACCGACTATACTCTATGGGGAGGCTGGATTACCGCCGTTATTTTGCTTTTATCTCTATCCGGAGGTTGCACAGGTTCAACCAGTGGTTCAATTAAAATATTTCGTTGGCAGGTGGTCTATGCCTTTTTACGTAAATATTTGCTGTCGGCTATTGAAGCGAATCGAATTATTCCGATGAAAATAGGTATGATTAACTTGTCGGAAAAAGTATCGATTTCAGTGTTTGTTTATTTGTTTTCTTTTATGATTGCTTTGTTGGTAATAACCCTGCTATTGAGTTTATGCGGTACCGATTTCAGTACCGCCATTGCCGCATCGACCGCTTGTGTAACAAATGTCGGCATGGGTGCGGTAACCAACATAGGTCCTCAGGGCAATTATGCTTTCTTTTCACCGTTGGTAAAATATTTATTGACTTTTGCCATGTTTATCGGACGATTGGAAGTCATAACCGTGATGGTTATTTTCTCCCCTTCTTTTTGGCGGCGTTGATTTTTTCCTGATAATAATGCAAAACAAACAAGCGCAATGCACTTGATAAATTATCAACTTCGCGTTCGGCATCTATACGAGTAATCAATTCATTTATGCTGATTTTTTGTTCATCGGCTATATCTACAAGCGCATTAAAAAAATCGGCTTCTAAACTGACACTGGTAGAATGTTGACCAGCTATGAGAACAGATATTTTTTTCATTATTTGCGACGATACTTATCAAAAGAAATAACTTCGGCTTCCTTTTTAGACTCCATGCGATTTTGCTCGGCGAGCATTCTTTCGCCGCTTGCTTCCATAAGTTGATCGATAAATTCGTCTTCTTCATGCGGAATAAAGCTTAAACCGAATTTTTCAGCCGGATCGGCAAAATATGTTATGGCATCATAAGGAATAACCAATGTTTGCGGCACACCGCCAAAACTTAAATCTACCGAAAAATTATCATAGCGAACTTCTAAGTTGCTGAACTGATTTTGCAAGACAATAGTCATTGTTTCCGGATATTGCACCTTCAAATCGTGTGCCAGAGTTACTCCCGGATGATCGGTTCTGAAAGTAATATAAAAATGGCTATCACCCGGCAGTCCGTTATCTTCAACAAATTTCATGGCAAGATAAACAACATTGCGTAAAGATCTGTCAATCAGTGCATCATAATTAATTTCTTTCATAAATCGCCTCTTATTTTTTAATTCTGCATATAATAGCAAACAGAGCCGTTCTGTTGCTGGGTGGCTCAAAACCCCACTTCAAGCAAACCAATGCCTAAAGGATTTCATTTTGTTGCTTTCGCCTAAATTATGCAGCTACTGCAACTGGTGCAAAATTATCATTTGCATTCAT
>CADBMG010000072.1 GCA_902795745.1 uncultured Pseudomonadota bacterium | reverse complement strand
CATCATACGTCCTGTGCCTCCGGTAATACGGCCATTAGGATCACAACCGGATGTACCCAATGTTACACCAATGGTGTTAGAAGCCCAATTGTTGGTGGTAATAGCCAACGATTGCGGAATAATACCAGATTGACCACGCCAAGCCATAGAGCCTAAGCCGCATCCACCGGTAGAATCAACCGCATATGCACCATTTGCCAAACTCATTGCTGCACAAAATGCCACTGCACCGATAATCTTTTTCATAGTTTTCTCCTTATAAATTAGTCCACATGGTAAGAATAATGTAATACCGGAGCTTTGTATAGCATTGCTACAACTTTTGCACAATTTTTACGATGATTGTTTTTTTGCCCTGTATTGTTGTTCGGCGGTCACGTAATCAAATTTTCCCGATCCCAACAGCGGCGGATCCGGGGTATAAATTATATCCTTTGGCATCCATAATTCACTTATTCCCTGCTTTTGAAAGTAGTCTTTTACAGCATTTAAGGATGCTGTTGCATCTGATGTTACAAACACCAGTTTTTCCCCTTTTCTATCGTCTGCAACACTGATAACACCTTGCTTAGCATTCGGATATATTTCATCAAGCAACTGTTCTACCGCACTAAGAGAAACCATCTCGCCACCGATTTTGGCAAATCGTTTTACTCGTCCGCAAATGCGGATAAAACCTTCGCTATCAACCTCAACAATATCACCCGTGTCATACCACTCATCTGCCTTTTGTAAAACATCAGGGTATTCAGGCAAAATGTAGCCTTGCATGACATTTTCACCCTTCACCGATAATTGTCCGCCTCGGCCTATGTTCTTAACTTTATGCAATTGATATTCCACCCGCGGCAAAAAGCGTCCTACCGTATCATTTTTGTAAAACATTGGGGTATTAACGGCTAAAACCGGCGACGTTTCAGTTGTTCCATAGCCCTCAAAAATACGCACTCCAAACTTTTGCATCCACAAATCTGTCGTGCGTTTTTTTAGTTTTTCTCCTCCTACTACGGCAAAGCGTATCGAGAAAAAGTCATAAGGATTTGCCATTCGTCCGTAACCGTACAAAAACGTATCAGTCCCCAAAATTGCCGTAGCTTGCATATAGTATGCCACCTCTGGAATAATGCGATAGTGCAAAGGAGAAGGATAAAAATATGTTTTTACCCCGTTAATCAGCGGCAATATTGTTCCGACTGTAAGACCGAACGAATGAAACATCGGTAAAGCATTGAGTAAAACATCTTTGGCATTAAACGGTACAGCCAAATTAATCTGCAAAGCATTTGACAATAAATTCTTATGCGAAAGCAATACTGCTTTGGGTAACCCCTCTGAACCGGAAGTAAACAAAATAACTGCCGTATTATCTGCTCGCCCACCGGATGATTGCCTCAACCAATATTGCTTAAAACCTTTGATCTTGTCTGTCAGTTTTACCTGCTTTGCAATATCTTCTAAATAAATCAGTTCAGCTTGGCTGTCCTTAACAACTTGCTCCAATGTCTCGAAATGTCCCTGTTCAATAAACTGGCGAGATGTGATAACTTTTTTCAAACATACCGTATGCAAACAAGAAGAAAATTGTTTTTTTCCTAATGAAAAATTAAGCATCACAGGAATCTTTTGTGCTTTTTGCACGGCAAAAAAACTGATAACACCTGCCAAACTGTTAGGCAGTAAAATACCTATTTTATCATCATTTGTTGCCAACCTTTCAAACACTGCACCTAAGACGTATGTCTTTAATAAAAATTGCCCGTAATCAAGTGTTTTTTTCATAACATCCAATGCAATTTTATGCTTATTACCATATAATTTTTCCGCATCTAAAAGTGCCTTAAAAACGGACTTATTTTTATCGGTTGTGTCAAAAATCATACCCGCCATTATATCATGCAGTTGCAATGATGTTTGGTGCCGCCGCTCACGGTTATTCAGATTTTCAGGCAAAATAATTTTACATGCCGGTTGAATATAAAGAGCAATTTTCGGAAATATCTGTGTTTTAATCAAATCTCCGATATAAGAAAACTTGGAATATTGTGCTCCATCAATGCGCAAAGGAATGATTTTGGCTCCCGTTTTTGCGGCAACTACCCCTGCACCTTCGTAAACTTTCATCAATGAGCCGGTTACGCTGATGCGACCTTCAGGAAAAATCATAACCGTTTTACCTTGATTAACTACGTCTATCAGAGAACGAATTGCCAACGGATTGGTCGGATTTAACGGATAAAAATCTACTAAACCACTGAACATTCTTACATACCAACGTTGTCCCCAATCACTATCAATGGCAAAAGTAATCTTGCGAGGTAAATATGCGGCAATCAAAATTCCATCCAAAAGTGACACATGATTGGCTATAATCAAGGCCTTTGATCCTGCCTGACGCAGATGCTGCAAACCGTGCACCTTAACTCTGAAAAATAAATTAAGAATCGAACAAAAAATTGAACGTACCAAAGCATCCGGTAATAATCGGCATATATAAAAAGCCACCGCGGCACTTATTATGGCAACAAACAAAAACAAATCTGTTATTTTAAATCCCAAGCTGATTAATACAACAGCAAACAAAGAAATTCCTACCATACCAAGTGAATTGATAATGTTATTTCCGGCAATGACCGATGCTACATATTTTTTTGGTGCTTTTTTCTGCATCAATGCATTAAGCGGTACAACATACAAACCACCCATAAAGGCAAAGAAAAATAAACAAAATGATAATGCAATTCCACGCGGCATAGCTAAAAACTGCCATATTGATATTAGCGTCGGTGAAGGACCAAATCCAATCGACAATACCCAAATACAAAAGGCCAATATGCTTAACCCGACGGCACTGAGCGGCACATATACAACAGAAACTTCGCCCTTTAATATTTTATTGCAAAACCATGAACCACATCCGACACCAACGGAAAACAGAGCTAAAAACAGAGTAACGACCTCTTTTTCCGTATTAAATACTTTGCTGCAAAGAGGAAAAAGTTGTGTAAGAAAAAATGCCCCCAATATCCAAAACCACGTCGCTCCGATAATGCAACGAAATACTATAATATGAGAACGTATGAGTTTCATATTATCTTTGATTTGCCGCAATAAATTGAAATTGAGCTGCAAATGCGGTTGTAAGCCGGCGGTTTGCGGAATATTCCAGCCGGATATAACCCCGACAAAAGCACATAATATCAATAATCCTGCCGAGACATAAATCGGTAAAATTGTGCCGAGTATCGAACCTAACATAATTGAAACGTATGTACTACCTTCAACCGCTGCATTGCCGGTAATAAGCTCATCAGAATGTAATAATTGCGGAAGCAAAGCATATTTAATAGGTCCAAAAAAAGTCGATTGCAATCCCATAAAAAATAAAATAAGCAATAACAATACCGGACTGTTAAATGTGAAAACCAAAACAGCTGTAGCCATCAAAATCAATTCTATAATTTTCAAAACTCTGACTATATATGCACGATTATACTTATCTGCCAACATTCCGGCAAAAGCAGAAAAAAGAAAATACGGTAAAATAAACACTCCTGCGGCGATATTGGCATATAAACTAACGGTTTGAGTGTTTGCCAACATTTTATATGCCACAAACGTCATCAAAGTATTCTTGAATAAATTATCGTTAAAGGCTCCTAAAAATAAAGTTATTAATAGAGGAATAAAGCGTTTACCGCGCCACAAGTCATTTGTCATTTATTTTCCTTTTAGTTAAAATTCCACGTCATACCTATTAAGGCCAGATAATCATTCGCTTCATTTTGATGTTCGGGATTGAAACGTACACCGGTTTCGGTTCTGAAATTCAAATTTTCGCTAAGTTCTTTATTATAATAAGCAGTTAATCTGTACTCGCGGCGATTTGATTTTAAGTTTGCCGCGTATGTCTGATGATACACAATATCGGAAAAATTATCACGTCCGCTCGGAAAATCTACATATAACTTACCTTTTTCGATTTTTAGCGGTGAAGATAAGCGTATTCCGTAATGTGTTTGATTATCCTCAGCATAATCAGCTTCAAAAGCAAAGCTGCTACTTTCCAACTTCGATGTGCGTAACAAATTAGAAGCAAAGGAGCCAGATGCAGTCCAACCATGATAATAACTGCCACTGAATGTTAGTTTTTTATGAGGCATAAATGCCATCGTTATTCCGGCCGTGTATGTATTTCCGTTATCCACGGCAAATGCACCATCACCGTTTACTCCGAGTAACGCTTTATCCTCATATAGAAATCCGGATGATAATGCCAACATATATTTATTGCTTTTATGCAAATTCCATTCAGCATTTATTGCATAAGCCTGTCGATTAAATGTTGCATCACGATAATCTCTGTCTCCGTCATATAGACCGTTTTGACCGGTAACAGCTTCTATTTTTATGCCTGTATAGGTACCAAAATCGTATTGATGATAAACTCCGTATGCATTATTAAAGTGCATATATGGATTTTTCAATGCGCGAGATTGGGATGATGAAGATTTATACGCCGTATTTTCGCTAAAATAGAAGCCACTTTGTCCTTGCTGGTTTTTATAATTAACGTCCATAAATCCTATCATATTATCAGAGTTTTTGTTTAATGCACTAGGAGCAAATGAAAAGCTCATTTTTCCTTGCCGATATGTTTTTATTACAGGAGATTGAGCTATATTCATAACATCATTTTTGAGTGACTTATAGCTGCCATGTGTAATATGCACATAGTTGCTTGTAGCCATCTGAAACGGACGGTTATAACGATCAAAAATCGTTATACTGGCAGGCAAAGCTTTTTCCATAGCATTACCAAAAGTTGAAGAAACATTCAATGAGGCACCATCCAATTCCACAAGCTCACTCTTAATATTGTTACCCGCAAATGTTGCAACCTTCATTTCAGAATTACGGCGAATATAGGTTGTAACAGCAGAACCTAAATCAAGCAATCCGGCACCATATATGCTATCAGTATAATCTGCTGCCGATTTATTTGCCGTTTGATAAACAAGCTCAATCAGTTCCTGAGAACTCATGTACGGATATGCTCCTTTTAAGAAAGCCAATGCACCAGTCACAATCGGTGTTGCCTGCGATGTTCCCATAGTTCCGTAATAGCCTGTGATATTACCCTCTTTATAATCAGGTTGCGCCGTGCTGTATATATATCCGGCCGGTGATGCGGAATAATTTCCTCCCGGAGCCGCTATGCAGTATGAACGTGCATCACCGCATTTATTAGCATACGATGATAACTTATAATTTTGAACATCTCCGTTGGCATCAAGCTGTACATCTACCGCTGTTACCACCAACATTTGCAACTCATCAAATGAATGAACACTTCCGCCATAGGTAAAGCTTTCTTTCAGTAATTTAATTCCCGATTGCTTATCCGGATGATCTGCTCCTTCATTACCGGCAGCTTTTACAACAACCACGCCGTCAGTATAACCGTTTTCAGTTGAATTTCTGGCAATTATTGCTTTCATAGATTCAACAAAGCCTTTATTCAACTCACTGGAACTTTGCAATGTATGGGCATTGTAATTATTGTTTGTTGAGGTTATTCCCATACTTAAATTAATAAATTTCACTCCGCTGTTGAGCAAATAGTTGATAGGGTCTGCCAAAGAAGATTGAAAATCCCAACGTACCGCTTGAATTTCGGCATTGGCAAATGCTACTCCCATCATTCCACTGTTGTCCATATTTGCGGCAATCAATCCGGCAACGTGAGTTCCGTGCATAACTTCGTCATTGTCGGTATATTTATTAGGCGTAACATCAACTTGTCTGCTGTCCCAATCGTAATTTGCATCATACGCCGAAGCCCAATCTTCAAACTCCTTTACTTCGGCATCGCTCATATTATTGTTATATATTGTGACGTTTATCCAAGATTTACTGAACACCAACATCTTACGCGTCAATGTTTTTACAATGCGCCAACAATTTTTATAATCACTGCCACGACACGGGCCATAATCGTAATTATGTCCGCTGATTTTATTCGCTCCGCCGGTTAAAGCAAATTCAGAATGATTTTGCCACACACCGGTATCGACAATACCAACCGAGACTTTATCCAAATTGGTTGCCAATTTTCCATTGTCATCAACGCCAACAAAATAAGAGTATGCTTTGGCAGCATTAATGGAACCCAAATAATTCATAGAACCAGAACCAAAATTGCTACCGTTGTATTCCGCGCTACTTTTAAACTCATTTTCGGTGTATAAACGCTTGACATTACCACTGGCAACAGGTTGCAAAGGATCAACTATTTCCGGAGTATTTCCACCCGAGCTGCTGCTCGAACTATTTCCTCCTGAGCTACTGCTCGAACTATTTCCTCCCGAGCTGCTGCTCGAACTATTTCCACCCGAGCTGCTGCTCGAACTATTTCCTCCCGAGCTGCTGCTCGAATTATTTCCTCCCGAGCTGCTGCTCGAAATATTTCCTCCCGAGCTACTGCTCGAACTACTGCCGCCTGAACTACTACTTGAACTACTACCACCTGAGCTGCTGCTCGAACTACTGCCGCCTGAACTACTACTTGAACTACTACCACCTGAGCTGCTGCTCGAAATATTTCCTCCCGAGCTACTGCTCGAAATATTACCACCTGAGCTACTGCTCGAAATCACTTCCGTACCGCCTCCGGTTGACCAACTGCCGCCTGAACTACTACTTGAACTACTACCGCCAGAGCTACTGCTCGAAATCACTTCCGTACCGCCTCCGGTTGACCAACTGCCGCCTGAACTGCTACTTGAACCACTACCGCCCGAACTACTGCTCGAAATCACTTCCGTACTGCCACCGGT
>CADBMG010000071.1 GCA_902795745.1 uncultured Pseudomonadota bacterium | reverse complement strand
CGCCGGCGGTGATATTGCCTACACAAATAACGGGAACGCTTGCTCGCGGCGACGTTTTTAATTTCAAACGAAGTTGTGTGAGCAAGCCATATAGCAAGCCGATAGGTGAGAGAATTTTAGAAATAAGAGAATTTGATTGCCAATATTTAGGTGTTTTCATCAACCATATATCCTTGTATTTTTTCCACAATGCCGTCTAAAACTTTGGCTTCGCTGGTGGCCCAATTATATGCTAGACTACGCTTTGCTTCAAGTAATTCTTTATTGCTCAAAAGCTGATCAACAATATCAATTAATTCCAAAACATCGTTAACCTGAATAATTCCATCTGCGTGTTTGGCACGATTCATAGCATCGGTAAAATTATGCATATGAGGTCCGACAATTACTGCATCACGACAGCGAGAAGGTTCCATAAAGTTCTGTCCGCCATGAGGGATGAGAGAGCCACCGATGAACACAATCGGTGATATTTCATACCAAATACCCATTTCTCCGATTGTGTCGGCAACATAAACATCTGTTTCCGGACGAATCTGCTCGTCAGCCGAGCGCAAAGCAACGTTAAGATGATAATCATTGCGAAGTTTTTCCCGTATTTCCGTACCGCGATTGGGATGACGTGGGGCAATGATAGTCAATAATCCCGTATGTTTTTGTTGCAGTTCTTTTAAAAAACGTCCGATTTTGTATTCTTCATCATTGTGAGTTGAGCTGACCAACCACACAGGACGATTGCCGATTTGCGACAACACTTCCTGTTTTTTTACCATATCTACGGGAATAGGTAATCCGGCGTATTTTAAGTTACCTAAACACATAGCGTCTTTTGCACCCAGTATTCTTAATCTGTATGCATCTTCTTCCGATTGTCCTAAACATGCGGTAAAACATCCCAATAATTCTTTGATAATGAATTCAAATTGTTGCCAACGCTTGAAAGATTTGTTGGATATGCGACCGTTAATTAAGATTAGCGGAATGTTTCTGCGTTTGATTGCCGACAGCATTGCCGGCCAAAATTCCGACTCGAACCATAAAGCTATTGTTGGCTGCCAATGGCGAATGAAACGGGTTGAAAAAACAGGATTATCAATCGGTAAATATTGGTGAAACGCACGCTCAGGAAGGCGTTTTGCCATAACCTCGGCGGAGGTTGTGGTACCGGTTGTAACCATAACATGTATGTCGGGATAAAGTTCCAATAAGCGATTTATCAGAGGTAACATAGAGATTGATTCTCCTACCGATGCACCGTGCAGCCATATCAATCGTCCTTGCGGGCGCGGTAATTTAGGACGTCCGATACGCTCATTAAAACGCTTAACGTCTTCTTTGCCGATTTTTTTGCGCTTTTCAATATATCTTCGTATGGCAATTGGGTATAAAACACGTACTAAACTATTATAAATTCCGATAAACATTGGCTCCTCTTTATTTTTTTGTACTTATTAATACGGTTTTGCGACTTTTTTTAGCTTCTTTTCCCTGTTCAATGAATGGCAATCCCATTGCTTTATCCAATTTCCACGTCAGCTCATTTAAAGTAGATTCTATTTTTAAGCGATATTGCTCCATTTCTTCACTTGTGGCATTTTGGGGGATAAAAAACGGTTCGGTAATGGCATACATACCCTTATGAAAAGGCAGAGGAACGAGCATATTGTCCCAGCTTTTGCTGACCACTACAGATCCGGCGATGCTATAGGTTATACCGATGATAGGCTTGCCGGTTTTCTGTGCATAAAACAAAGGGCTCATTGTCAGCTTCATACTCGGAC
Organism: uncultured Pseudomonadota bacterium; assembly: GCA_902795745.1. Lineage (GTDB taxonomy): Bacteria > Pseudomonadota > Alphaproteobacteria > RF32 > CAG-239 > RUG410. The sequence goes on along the minus strand of CADBMG010000071.1, from coordinate 2,573 downwards.
CGCGCGGACCGTCCGGTATTATGGCAATGCTTTTTCCCTGTTGCAGATTGCGCATCAATTCGATTGCAGCTTCGGTTGAGTTTTTATCGCTTGAACCATTGATATTTCCGATACCGAATTTTTTTAATATATGCACGATGATTCGTCCGTCACGATGGGGAGATACAAGTGCGTTAAGGGGACGCGTTTTATTCCAAAAATAAGGCATTTCCAAAGTTCTGCCATGCCAACCAATGACAATCATACTGCCATGCTTTTCAAGCATTTCATAAGTTTCTTTAACACCGGTAACCGATTTCCAGCGAGTGGTGATACCGACAAATTTCAGATAGTAATAAGCAAAGCCACCGACCAGCTTTTCGCCCGTCGGAGAATTAATAAAATCTTTCAACCATTTTATCTTCATAATATCAGTATTATGCTCCTTAAAAAGCATAATACAAGATTTTTTGCAAAATACAATCTGAAAAACCAAAATATAAGGTGTTTTTTTCAAAAAATTGTGCTTAAATATGAGATAAAGGAGAGAAGAATGGTCCGATATTTAAATATTGCTCAGACAAAAGCTGAGTTGGAAAAATGTTTGCACTGTGCGGCAAAGCCTTGTATGAAGGCTTGTCCTGTCGGCGTTTCGCCATGTGATTTTATTGCTGCGGCGAAAGATGGTAGCTGGGATCTGGCAGCAGAAGTTATATATCAGCAGAATCCAATGGGAGAAATTTGTGGGTTAATTTGTCCTGATACATTTTGCATGAAAGCATGTGTGCGTGCCAATGTTGATGCGCCGATACGTATTCCTCCTTTACAGGCATTAATTATGCAAAAGGCGCGTTTGCATAATGTTGCATTTAAAGAAGATTGCGCATCGCCAAACGGAAAAAAAGTTGCTGTTATCGGTGCCGGACCGGCGGGTTTTGGAGCAATTACGGTGTTACTGAGAAAGGGATATTCGGTAAAAGTTTTTGAAAAAGAAAACGTTGTGGGCGGGGCTCTTAATCTTATACCTTCTGAAAGATTGCCGAGAGAAATTATTACTTATGAGTGGCGACGCTTGGTACAAAATTCTTTGTTACAAGTTGAATTCGGCATGGAAATTACCGATTACGCGGCCTTGTTAAATGATGGTTTTGATGGAATTGTGGTTGCAACAGGTGCGCAAAATTTCCGGATGCTCGGTATAGAAGGTGAAGAAAATGCATTGCCATATACCCAATATCTGAGTAATCCGCAAAAATATGCAACCGATGGTAACGTGGCAATAATTGGCGGCGGTGCGGTGGCGGTTGATTGCGCCATAACTGCTAAAAAACAAGGGGCAAATCATGTGGAAATGTTTGTAAGGCGTCGCTTCGGAGATATGCGGATTACGGCGGCTGAAAGGCAAGAGTTGCTGGAACAAGGTATAGATATTACGACCATGACACGCTTGACCAAAATAGAGAAAAAAAGCAAAAAACTGACGGCTTATACCGTAAAAACAGAGTTTAACGATGAGGGACGTTTGCAAGATATTGCGGAAACGTTGGTGCCTCGTGCGAATTTCTCTCATATTATTTTGGCATTGGGAAGCAATGGTAATAGTATCAAAGAAAATGATGAGCGAATTGTTTATGCCGGAGATGTCTTGAACGGAGGAACGACTGCCGTGCAGGCAATAGCCTCCGGTAAAGCCGCAGCAGAAAAGTTAATGGCTGAATTGACAAGGTAAGATTTGAGCAAAAAAACACCCTGCCGAATTCTAAACACGCAGCAGGGTTTGTAGTTTTACACCAACATTTATCTACGTTCACATTTGTCAGTCTTCAAAACGCGCGGATCTCTAACAATGTTTTTTCTTCCGTCTTCATCTTGTTCAACTTTTATTATCGGTGTCGATAAAACCATACCTTCGCGAATTTCCTGTGTTACTTTTGCATTCTCTTTCGGATTTTCAAAATGCTTACGTAACCGCTTTTTAGCCACAGCTATTTTTTCAAGCGTTCCCACCGGATTTTTCATTTCTTCTTCGCTGATTTTAGCTACCCGTCCGTCATTATAAATTATTGTTCCTTTTTTATAGTCTTTAGCACTAATCTGTTTATCATCAGCATAAGTTGTTTCCATGCTTAATGAGTCATCCACATATTTTTCTTCTACACCGTTTTTCTTGCCATTTTTATATTGCGTATAACTTTTCTCTCCCTGCAAATTATCTTCCATTACAATTCCATTTAGTTTGCCACGGGAATAAGGCGCAACTCTGGTGATTTTTCCGAAATTGTACTTACTGTATTCTTTTTCCTCACCATGCTTTTCACCATTAACATATGGCGTCTCTCTAATTAATATTTTATCATATCCAATAGGAGCATATTCTTTCTCTATTCCCTGTCTTACCCCATGATTGTAAGGTGTTTCTATAGAAGAATGACTACCACCGAATGTACGATTATCTTCAATTATAACAACACCATGTATTTTACCATCAACATACGGCGTTTCTTTTACAACATCATCTTCTTCCAGTTTAATATTACGAACTTCACCGTTAATATATAAAATATTTTCTTCTGAAAGGACTCTGTTATAATATT
>CADBMG010000070.1 GCA_902795745.1 uncultured Pseudomonadota bacterium | reverse complement strand
TCACGTAGACCATGGTAAAACAACCTTGACAGCCGCTATTACAAAAGTGTTGGCAGAAGAAGGTGGTGCAAGCTTTACGGCTTATGACCAAATTGATAAAGCACCGGAAGAGCGTGCACGCGGCATCACGATTTCGACAGCACACGTAGAATATGAGACGGCAAATCGTCACTATGCACACGTAGATTGCCCAGGTCACGCAGACTATGTAAAGAACATGATTACAGGTGCGGCTCAAATGGATGGAGCAATTTTGGTAGTAAGTGCAGCAGATGGTCCGATGCCGCAAACACGTGAACACATTTTGCTTGCTCGTCAAGTAGGTGTTCCGGCGATTGTTGTATATATGAATAAAGTAGATCAAGTAGATGATCCGGAATTGTTAGAATTGGTAGAGATGGAAATCCGCGATTTGCTGAGTTCGTATGGCTTCCCTGGTGATGAGATTCCGATTGTAAAAGGATCTGCATTGGCAGTATTGGAAGACGGCGACAGAACAATCGGTCATGATTCTATTGTAGAATTGATGAAGCAAGTAGATTCATACATACCTGAACCGGTACGTCCGTTGGATCAACCGTTCTTGATGCCGATTGAAGACGTATTCTCTATTTCCGGTCGTGGTACGGTAGTAACCGGTCGTGTTGAACGTGGTGTAATTCACGTAGGCGATGATATTGAAATCGTAGGCATTAAGCCGACACAAAAGACAACCTGCACGGGTGTAGAAATGTTCCGCAAGTTGTTGGATGAAGGTGAAGCCGGCGATAACATCGGTGTATTGTTGCGTGGTACAAAACGTGAAGAAGTAGAGCGTGGTCAAGTATTGGCAGCTCCTGGTTCGATCAATCCGCATACAGATTTCACAAGCGAATGCTATATTTTGACGAAGGAAGAAGGCGGTCGTCATACCCCATTCTTCTCGAACTATCGTCCGCAATTTTATTTCCGTACAACAGATATTACCGGAACGATTACGTTACCGGAAGGTACGGAAATGGTAATGCCTGGTGATAACGTAACGATTACGGTTCAATTGTTGCACCCGATTGCAATGGATGAAGGTTTGCGTTTCGCTATTCGCGAAGGCGGTAGAACAGTTGGTGCTGGTGTTGTATCTAAGATTTTGAAGTAATTTTAGAGAAAATCACACTTAGCGAATAACTATTGGAAGGTTTTTTCTTAAGGTACGTATTGTATCGGGTGGAAAAAACCTTCTTCGTATTTTTAAATCTATCAACAACTTCTGGTTAACAAAAACATCTTCATTCATGTTTTTTGCTATATCGGTATTAATGTATATTTTGCTTTTAGAGATTGTTTCGATATATTATGTAAATTTTCTTTGCTATAACATGAAAGAATATTCTTATTTCGTAAAATAAAAAATATTTATTGACAAAAGAGATATACTTTGCTATTTTATTGTCGAAACTAAATAATTTATATATGAAGACTGTTATTAGTAAATGTGTACTGCAAGGACATGTTCTTGCGTGCGCGGTTAAGGATGGTGCTGCCAAGATAGTTATGCATTTGTCTGGTAGCAAGTTGCTAATTGCCGGAGGTCATCCCTTAAAAAAAACGGCAATGAAAAAGTTGTCGGAGTCATATACCATAGAAATTAAACCTAGGGATTTGACTATGGCTCTGTTTAAATCTATTCGTCTTGCCCGTACCGGTGATGAGGTAACAGTGACGATAGAATCGTTCTCTGACGGTAAGAAGGAATATGAGTTCTTTAACAAGACTGAGTGCTCCGTGCCTCTTCGTCTTACTTGACCATAAAACCCACATCTTGATTGATGTGGCTTTTATGTTTTTAAATGCCTACACCCCTCCCCCTGTGAATTGTTGATAATTGGCATTGCTATCGGGTATTAATTGTATCTATAATGACTCAGGTTTACTTTTAAAGGAGGAAACAATGAAACAGATTTCAGTTATCGGTTGCGGTCGCTGGGGAACATTTTTAGGCTGGTATGTCGCCAACTATTGCGATGTCGACACTGTTTTGATTTATGGTATGGAACAATCTCGTACTTATCAAAGCCTTAAAAATGCACGACAGAATGAATATCTGCAACTCACCGATAATATGCTTTTGACCTCCGATATTGCACAGGCTTTGGCTAATGAGTTCATCATTGTTTCCATCAGCTGCCAAAATTTGCGCGATTTAGCCAAACAAATCAATAACTATGATGTTGCTGGAAAAACTTTTTTACTGGCAATGAAAGGATTGGAAGAACCTTCAGCCGAAATTTTAGCTGATGTATTTTTAAGCGAAATTAAGCAAAAAATCCATGTGGCAACGCTGGGGGGTCCCGGACATGTGGAAGACTATACGCGCAAGGTTCCTTCAGCTGCTGTTGTCGACAGCTATGAGCCGGAAACCATTAATTATGTTATTCAGTTGATGCAGAGCGATTTAATTCGCTTTTATTACGGCACGGATATTATCGGTAATCAGGTTGGTGCAGCTCTGAAAAATGTTATCGGTTTAGCGGCAGGAATTCTTGACGGATTAGGTTGGTATGGCTTAAAAGGAGCACTTATGGCGCGTGCCCCTATTGAGGTCGGTCGTTTGATAAAATACAAAGGCGGTAATCCGGCATCGGTCTACGGATTGGCTCATTTAGGTGATTATGAAGCAACATTGTTTTCCAAAAACAGCCACAATCGCACCTTTGGTGAAATGTTTGCCAAGGGTGAACGTTATGGCAAATTAGCTGAGGGAGTTGATACATTGCGTGCCGTAAAAGCCATAGCTGATCGTGCCGGTATTGATATGCCTATTTGCCAAGCTCTATACAAAGTCATTTTTGAAGATGCTCACATTAAACAAACTATTCGTAGCTTATTTGACCGCTCTTTGAAAAAAGAATTTGAGCCGTGGATGTAAAAAAAACACTTGCATTCGTCGTTATTTGTTTTATGCTGACAGGCATTGAGTTAAATATAACAAAGGGATTAAAATGAAAACAAGAACCAGATTTGCCCCAAGTCCGACGGGATATATGCACATCGGCAACTTGCGGACTGCATTATATGAATATCTTATAGCTAAATCAACAGGCGGAGATTTTATTTTGCGTATTGAGGATACAGATCAAAAACGCTATGTTGAGGGAGCTACCGATATTATTTTTCAAACATTGAAACGTGTTGGAATGCTATGGGATGAAGGTCCGGATATAGGTGGTAATTTTGGTCCGTATGTTCAATCTGAGCGTAAACCGATATATGCGGAATACGCTCATAAATTAGTTGAACTTGGTGGAGCATATTATTGTTTTTGCGCTCATAAAGATGAAGAAGATGAAGTTGAAAATAATCCTGCTCATACCAAATTAAAAGATCCGTGCAAACTTATTCCTTTGGAGGAAGCAAAAAAACGTATTGCCAACGGAGAATCATTTGTTGTGCGACAAAACATCAATAAAAAAGGTACATCAATATTTCATGATGTGGTTTACGGCGATATTGAAATTGATTATGACGAACTTGATGAAGGCGTATTGCTCAAAAGCGACGGTTTGCCGACCTATAACTTTGCCAATGTTATAGATGACCATTTGATGCATATTTCGCATGTAGTTCGTGGTAACGAATATATTTCATCAACTCCGAAATACAACCTTATTTATGAAGCATTCGGTTGGGAACCTCCCGTTTATGTGCACGTTCCTCCGGTTATGAAAGATGCACAACATAAATTGAGTAAGCGTAATGGTGATGCTTCGTTCCAAGATTTGGTTGCCAAAGGATATTTACCGGAAGCTATTTTAAACTACATTGCCCTACTCGGCTGGAATCCGGGAGATGAGCGCGAAATATTCTCGCTTAAAGAATTAGAGCAAGTATTTTCTTCCGAGCGCTTAAATAAATCTCCGGCGATTTTTGACATAGCCAAACTTACATGGATGAATGGTTGTTATATCCGCAGCCTTTCGCCGGAAGAATTTGATGCTGTGGCTCAGCCTTATTATGCCAATATTACGATACCGATTAATAAAAAGGCACTGAGTTCTGCTTTGCAACCGCGTATCGAAACGTTAGGTGAAATTGCCGAGCAAATTGACTTCTTGCAAGCAGTACCGGATTATGATTTAGCCTTATATGAAAACAAAAAAATGAAGACAACACCGGAAGTGGCTGAAAAAGCACTTAAAATTGTTTTGCCTATATTGAGCGAAGTTACTGATTGGAGTAACGATAATTTGTTCGAAGTTCTTAAAGCCGCAGCTGTTGCAAATGAGATGAAAAACGGGCAAGTTTTATATCCGGTACGCATTGCCCTTTCCGGTAAAGAAACTACACCCGGTGGCGCAACCGAACTCGCGGTCATTTTGGGTAAAGATGAAACACTGAACCGCATCAAAGCGGCTATACAAAAACTGGCATAGATTAATTCTATCGACGTAAATTAAACAATAGCCGAGGTTATCGGCTATTGTTCGTTTTTCAACTTAGACCAAACATTTATATCAATAAACATATTATCATAGTCCGACCATTTAAGGTGGCGCATAATACCATCAAGATGGTAACCGGCTCGCTTAGCAACATTGACGGAACGTATATTGCGAGCATCGTTCTCGATTTCTACTCTTTCACAACCGGCGGCAAAGGCTGCTTTTTCCAGACCAAGCACTGCTTCGACCATATATCCGTTACCAACAGCATTATCTTGCAGCCAAAATCCGATTTCTGTGGATTTGTTTTTCTCATCTATTTTGATAAAATCAATTACACCTAAAAAACGACCATCAGATTTGGTGCGGATTATATACGCAAAATTCGTTTTTTCCTTCCAACCTTTATCACAATTTTCGGTCAGATATTTAACTTCATCGTCAAGAGTATAAGTCGGCTTTGCCCACGGCAACCACTGCTCCAAATTTTTCAGCGAAGCCATCACTGCTGTATGAATTTCGCGAGCCAATTCCATAGACACAACAGGTCTCTGTAATATGAATCTTTCGGTCGTAATAATCTCAGGTATATCCATAACATTTTCCTTTCACGAACAGATCATAAACGATTTTTTTGCAAATGACAACAAATTATTACCATTGACATTCTAATCAATATTAGTTAATAAGCGTGAAAATTGTCGCTGATAGAATATAAAAAAATGGTCGATAATCTCAACCATTTTCTTTTATGTAATTTTGCAATGTTCCTATTCTGTTACCGGATTTTCTGCCGGAGCATCATCTACAACGGTAGCACCTGTTCCATCTTCACCTTTCGGCATAATATCAGGCAAAGCACCGATA
>CADBMG010000069.1 GCA_902795745.1 uncultured Pseudomonadota bacterium | reverse complement strand
GACCGAGTGCTCTAGAATGGCAGACGCAGCTTGAAACTATTTTAAAAAATCTCAAACAATGCAAAAAAGACCACAATCACGCATATTTTACTTCTAAAGGATGTGGTTTGTGCATGGTCAACGAAAAGATTAAGGCCAAACTTGATGACTATAAAAAGCATCAAGAAGAACCTCAAACCGTCCGCGGCATGGATTTGAAAAAACTTGAAACGGAGAACATAAAACAAAAACAACAGGATAAAGAACAACATGAACATCTTATGACTTACGGATTTTATGTTTTTATCGCCATATATTTGCTCTTTTTCACATTTTTCTATAAAATGATTTTACCGCTAAAAGACATTTTGTTACAAACCGGTATTTTTGTGCAATTGATTCTATCACTATTGTTAGCTCTCGGAACAAATAAATTATTGATGATTTTGCCTCAATATTTTCCTATGGCAAAAAATCAAAATATTTTCAGCATGCTGCAAATATACGCCTTTATATGTTTATTGATTGCCATTTTAACTATTAACTCAGTATCCTTAAGCTTCTTCTCATTAGCTCAATAGTTTCCTTTGAGAAACTATACCACTGCAAAGTGCCTACTTTTCAAACTGCAAAAAAGTATTATATATTTTCAGTAATGATTTATCAAAGAGGTATTGAAATGAAAACTTTGCAAAAAATAAATATTTCCGGCGCACTTGTTTATCCGCTGATTGAGGGCGGTAAAGGTATTAACGGAACGGACGGTAAAAGTTCCGGTGCATGGGCAAGAGAAGGTGGTGTCGGCACAATTTCTATGGTCAGCCCAACCGAAGTTTCTTTAAGCGGTTCAATCATACCGGAAATTTTTCATGAAAAAATACGCGCCAAGCGCCATAGAGAAATGGTCGAATACGCCATAAGAGGAGGTATCAGCCAAGCACAAATTGCCCATGATATTGCCGGCAACAACGGTCGTATTCATATTAATATGCTTTGGGAAATGGCCGATTCGCAAGAAGTTATTTGCCGCGTTTTGGAAGGAGCAAAAGGCCTGATTCACGGCGTAACTTGTGGCGCCGGCTTACCTTATAATTTAGGAGAAATAGCCTCCGAGCACAATGTTTATTACTACCCTATTGTTTCGTCTGCTCGCGCCATGGCTATTTTATGGAAACGCTCATTTAAAAATTATGCCCACTATTTGGGTGGTGTAGTTTATGAAGATCCGTGGCTTGCCGGTGGACACAACGGCCTCTCCAATGCCGAAAATCCGCAAGAACCGCAGCGTCCTTACGAACGCCTTGTTGCCTTGCGCCAAACCTTAAAAGAAATCGGTCTTCCTAATCTGCCGATTATTATCGCCGGAGGTGTTTGGTGTTTGAGCGATTGGCAGGATTATATTGATAATCCGGAATTGGGCAATGTGGCATTCCAATTCGGAACTCGTCCTATGATAACAAAAGAAAGTCCTATCAGCGATGCGTGGAAAAAATTAATGTTGCAAACCAAAAAGGGCGATGTTATTTTGCAAAAATTCAGTCCGACCGGTTTCTTTTCTTCGGCGATAAAAAATAAATTTTTGAGCAATTTAATACGCCGCAAAACGGCAGAGATAAATTATAGCAACGAAGCAACCGAAGAACTTACAATGTTACTCCCGATTTCGCCTACCAAAGCGGTCTACATAAACCCAAACGACAAGAGCAAAGTTGAAGAACAGCGTAAACTCGGTTATTCAATGATAAAAGAAACTCCGGATTCGACATTGGTATTTTTAACTACCGACGAATGGATGGAAATGCAGAAAGAAAGAGCCGAGTGTGTTGGTTGTTTGTCTCAATGCCAATTCTCCGGTTGGTCACGCGCTACCGGTTCAACCGGCAAAATACCAGATCCGCGCACTTACTGCATTCACCACACTCTGATGAGCATAGGTCATGGTGGAGATATTGAAAACAACTTAGCTTTTGCCGGTCACAACGTCTATCGATTTGGTCAGGACCCGATGTATGCTGACAATCATATTCCGAGCGTCCACGAATTATTCAGTGCTATTTTGGCAGGAAAATAATTCTTAAGCCGATTCGCCATGGCGACAAGCGCGCCAGATTAAATAAATGCCCAGTACCACAATCGGAGCTGAAAGACATTGCCCCATGGTAATGTGTCCGAACAAAAATCCGATTTGTGCATCGGGCTCACGGAATTGTTCTACAAAAGAACGACAAGCCGCATACCCGAGCAAAAACGCGCCGGAAACAAAACCGATTCGTTCTCTGCACCATTTGTTTGTCCACAGCAAATTAAGTACAATAAACAAAACGATTCCCTCCAAACAAGCCTCATAGATTTGTGACGGATGGCGAGGTAAATAACCACCGCGTGGAAAGCGTACGGCCCACGCGACATCGGTAACCCTACCCCACAATTCATCGTTGGCAAAATTAGCAAGCCGCCCTAAAAAAATACCAATCGGTACGACCGGTGCCACCAAATCAGTCAGACCCAAAAATGGATATTTAATTTTATGCGAAAAATACCACAGTGCTAAAATAACTCCGATAATTCCGCCGTGGAAGGACATTCCTCCTTGCCAAATAGCAAATATCTGCCATGGGTGAGCTAAATATTGACCGTTACCGTAAAAAAGCACATATCCCAAACGTCCCCCGAGAATAATTCCAAGTGTAACATAAAAAGCTAAATCCTCAACATTTTGCTTATTCAACCCAAGCTGATATTTTTTAACTCGTACATAAGCAAGCCACCAACCGGCTAAAATACCTATTAAATAAGCCATTGAATACCAGCGCAATTCAAAAAAGCCCCAAGAAAAAATAATCGGCGAAATCGCCGGATATGCCAAACCTGTCATAATTTTCCGCCTCTCTTATTAGCAATTACTTAAAAGTATATTAAGAAAAATCACATAATCCACATTTAAATTTTTATTATAAACACCTTTATTTTTAACCTATTGTTTTAGCGTACTAATAAAAAAGGTATAATACAAAAATAATATAAAAAAACAAAATAAGTGGAAAACTTTTGCAATAAAATTGTATTTTATCGCTTGTTTGTGTCATCTTTAATCCGAACCCATTGACAAGGATTTTTGCATGCTCGCTGAAAACTTATATAAATATAATCCGATTGACGACATAGAATGTCTGTTCGCTGGACGTCAGCATTCGACCGAGCGGCGCAGCTCTAATGAGGTAGTAGTACAAATATCCGGAAAATGGGATAATATGCTTCTTTTCTTTGCGTGGGAGGAACAAATGAACTGCCTCCACCTTTCGTGCTTAATGAATATTGAGCCGGAAGATGTCAACCTTCCTAGCATATTTGAATTATTGGCACTGCTGAATGAAGATTTGTGGGTAGGATATTTTTCCTACTGGGAAGAAGCACAAACTCCGCTGTTCAAACACTCGCTCCTTATTGAGCCGACTGATGCCAACCTTCATAATCGACTGGCGCAAATTATTAATATAGCCATTACCGAATGCGAACGTGCATACCCTATTTTTCATGCGGTTTTTAAGCAAAAGATTTCTCCACGCCGAGCCTTATTGCCTCTGACTTTAATGTAGCTTTTTATTAAGATTTCTGCTCAAATTTGCCTAATTGTTTAGGTAATACATTATCATTTAAATAAATATAGTCGGAATAAAAAATATCTGTAAAATATTTTACAAACACTTAGCCTTCATCAATTTAATCTCATCAGCATAACCGACCAAATCATTCGGAGTTTCCAAAATTATCGGCAAATTCTTAACTGCATCGTGATTAACAAACCGTACCAATGCTTTTTCCCCAATTTCACCTTCTCCTATTTTGGCGTGACGATCTTTATGTGAAGCAAAAGGCATTAAACTGTCATTCAAATGCACGGCTTTTAATCTCTCCAAGCCTATAACCTGATTAAATTCAGTCATAACGCCATCTAAATTATTTACTATATCATAACCGGCGGCAAAAACATGGCAGGTATCCATACACACACCCAACTTTTGTTTGAGTTTAACTCCGTTAATTATTTCAGCCAATTCTTCAAAACTGCGTCCCACTTCCGAACCTTTACCCGACATTGTTTCCAATAAAACGGTAGTTGTCTGCTCTTGTCGCAATATTTTATTGAGCAAGTCAATTATCATAGATATACCCTTTTCCGCACCTTGCCCGACATGCGAACCGGGATGAAAATTGTAATAATTGTGTGGAACCAATTCCATTCTTTGCAGATCATCGGCAAAAACCATTTGCGCAAATTCAACCGTTTGAGGATTATCCGAACAAGGATTGAGTGTATAAGGAGCATGTGCCACAATTTTTGCAAACCGATTCTGAGCCGCAAAAGTATTATATTTATGCACATCGTTAATATCTACATCTTTGGCTTTACCACCTTGCGGATTGCGCGTAAAAAACTGAAAAGTATTAGCCCCGATAGACATCGCTTCTTTACCGATGTGTTCAAAGCCTTTTGATATAGAAAGATGACAACCTATATTAAGCATTGTTTTATCTGACTATTCTTCAATAGAAAGGCTGAGCCATTTACCACGCGTATCATAATATTTCTGCTTGGCATCGTAGTATTTAACATTGAGTCCTAATTTAGAAGCCGTCAGATTACCCATGGCTTGTAAAAGCTGCAAACCTGAAACATAATAATCGTGTCTGGCCTCTACTTCACTAACCTGAGACATCAACAGAGCCTGATATGCATTTAAAACATCCAGCACCGTACGATTACCGAGAGCTTCTTCCTTCCGTGTTCCTTCCAAAGCGATAGATGAGGCTTTTACTTGTTCGCGGATTGATAAAATATTGGCCTTAGCCGTTTCCATCATCTCCCAACCGCTGGTAACGCCTAACTTTACCGCTGCTTGTGCCGAACGTAAATTTTCCTGAGCTTGCCAACGCTGATATTTGCTTTTACGAATTGCTGCTCTGGTGGCTCCGGCTGTATAAAGAGGAATATTCACATCTACCGTATATTCAGTATTGCGGTTATTCAAATTCGTTGCCGTGTGTGAGGAAGTACTGTTCTTAAAACTTGACGCATTAAAAGAAACTTCCGGCAACAAACTTCCTGTTTGACTGCTGACATTATATTCGGCAGCTTTTAAAGACTTTTGCGCAGCTTTCAAAGCATAATTATTGTTTTTGGCATATTGCAGTGCTTCAGCATAATTTTTCGGAAAAAGTTTAGATAAATTTTTCGGAAAGGCAACATTGTTCGGCAAATGTCCTACCAAATCATCATACTCGGCACGTGAAATTGCCAAATTACCTTCGGCATAAACAAGTTCCGATTGAGCTTGGGCATAACTGGCGCGAGATTGCGCTACGTCGGTACGCGTAACTTCTCCCACATCAAAACGCGCCAACGTTTCATCAAGCTGTTTTTTCAACAGTCTTTCATTATTTTTTTGCAAACGAACAATTGCTTCATCACGCACAACATCTAAATATGCAGTTGATGCTGAAAGCAAGATGGTTTGTTCTACATCATATAAATTATTAAGTTCGGCTTTTGCCGCATTATCTGCCGATTTTACGGCATTATAAGTAGAAAATCCATTAAAAATAGGCTGACTTACATAACCGCCGTAAGTTTTGGAATAGCCATCTATAGTCGGCGAATGTGAAGGTCTTTTATGACCGTCCGTATAACTTCCGTTTAGAGCAACCGTCGGACGAAAACCGGAACGAGCAGCGGCAGCATCTTCATTTTTTGCTCCGCTTACGGCACGTTCTCCGTGCAAAGTAGGATTAGTGTTATATGCATCGGTCATTGCCTCAAAAATCGTCTCAGCTTTTGCGTTTGCAGCCGATAAAAACATTGTCGCCACCACAAATAATGTTTTTCTAATCATCTTTTCTTCCTTTACAGTCCGTTTAACTTATGTTTTTATATCTGCAATTTAATCTAAATGCAAACACAAAGTTAATTTATACAACCATAGCCATTCACTTTCAGAATAAAATTGCTATATTGTTAAATATTTTTCAATGAATTTTCTTTAACGTAATTTCAATTACGGTATAAAATAGAATGTAAAGGAAGACAAAAGTGAAAAAATCTACATCGTCGCTGAGTGAAATGGAAATTGCCCGTCTAAAATTAACCATTGAACACTATACCAAATATTTTATCGGCAAACGAACTTGTGAACTGACAAGGGAAGAGGCCTTTACGGTAGTAGCATTGGCGGTACGCGAATTTGCAATGGATAAGATGTATGAAACCATTGCCCGTTATAACAAAGTAGGTACAAAACGTGTCTATTATCTATCTATTGAATACCTTATCGGTCGCTCGCTGGAAAACAATTTATATAACCTCGGTCTTTATGACGCACTGAAAGATATAAAAATTGACGGTTGGCCGGATATTACCTTGCAAGATATTTTTGATGCCGAATATGATCCGGCATTAGGTAACGGCGGATTGGGACGCTTGGCAGCAGACTACCTTGATTCTATGGCATCCATGGGATTGCCCGGCTTTGGTTACGGCATCAATTATCAATTTGGCTTGTTTAAGCAAAAATTTGAAAACGGCTATCAGGTAGAACAAGCAGACAGTTGGTTACAAGAAAATTCACCATGGCAATTTGCACGCTATGATCGCACTGTCACCATTCCAATCGGCGGCAATGTTGAAATGTACCACAAACCAAACGGACAGGTCGGTTATACTTGGGTTAATACTCATACGATGTATGGCGTCCCATATGATTTTCCGATTGTCGGATTTAATGGAAAATCGGTAAATTATTTACGACTTTTCTCCGCCAAAACCGATGACGAACTGGATATCAATGTGTTTAACAGTGGCGGTTATATGGAAGCTGTGCGCGATAAAATCAAAACCGAAACCATTTCCAAAGTTCTGTATCCGTCAGATAATATCGTATCCGGCAAAACACTTCGTCTGACTCAACAATATTTCTTTGTTTCATGCGCCATTCAGGACATTATGCGCCGCTTTTTGGAAAAACATAACGACTTCAACCAATTACCTGACGAGGTAGCTATTCAGCTTAATGATACGCACCCTGCTTTGGCAATTGTTGAAATGATGCGCCAACTCTTAGATGTTTACGGACAAGAATGGGATGAATCATGGAATATTGTAACCAAAGTATTTGCTTATACTAACCATACTTTGTTACCGGAAGCACTTGAAAAATGGAACAGTCGCATAATTGGAAGCATTTTGCCACGTCATTTACAAATTATTTATGAAATCAACCGTCGCTTTATGGAGTTTGCCCGCAGTCGTTTCGGTGAAGATTCGTATAAGTTGGGCCGTGTTTCTATTGTTGATGGCGAAGGCGATAATCAAATGATTCGCATGGCAAACCTTTCTATTGTCGGTTCACACAAAGTCAACGGTGTTGCAAAATTGCATTCCGAATTGGTTAAGCACTCGCTCGTACCTGAATTTTATGAACTTTGGCCGGAAAAGTTTATTAACGTAACCAATGGTATCACACCGCGACGTTGGCTGGTACATGCAAATAATGAATTGGCAACTCTCATACGCGATAAAATCGGCATTGATTGGATTACCAATTTAGATGATTTGCGACAACTGGAAAAATATGTCGACAATGCCAATTTTATCGAAGCATTTCGCAAAATTAAGCGCGACAACAAAAAGCGTTTAGTGCAAAATGTCTATAAGGCAACGCGTGTAATGGTGGATAAAGACAGCATGTACATTGTTCATGCCAAACGTATTCACGAATATAAACGGCAGTTGATGACCATTTTGCAAATTATCGGCGAATATTTACGCATAGTACGTGATAACAAGCACCCTGTCACGCCTAAAACATATATTTTTGCAGGCAAAGCCGCACCGTCATACAACTTTGCCAAACTGGTAATAAAGCTGATAAATAATGTGGCAGAAATTATCAATAACGATGAAAATGTCAATAAATTTCTTAAAGTGGTATTCATTCCCGACTACAAAGTTTCCGTTGCCGAATATCTGATTCCGGCGGCAGATTTAAGTTGTCAGGTATCTACTGCCGGCTTTGAGGCTTCCGGTACCAGTAATATGAAATTTGCGCTCAATGCCGCTTTGACTGTCGGCACACTGGACGGAGCAAATATAGAAATCCGTGAAGCTGTGGGCGCGGAAAACTTTTATTTATTCGGTTTGACGGAAGAACAGATTCGCAGTCGCCGTATGACCTACAACCCGCGGGAGATTTATGAAAATTCGGAATATATCAAGCGAATTCTTAATACCGTTAATTCCAATCTATTTGCCGATAAAAACTATCCGCAGCAGTTTCAGCCGATTGTCGATTCGCTCTTGAATAATGACTACTACTTTGTTTTGGCTGATTTGGAATCTTTTGATAAAGCAATTACAAAAGCATCAGAGGATTATCAAAACAAAGATGTATGGGCAAAAAAGGCTCTGTTAAATGTGGCAAGAATAGGCTATTTTTCAAGCGACCGTTCGGTAATGGAATATGCCGAGAAAATATGGAATGTAAAACCGGTGGAATAGTCAGAAAAATGTCATATTTGAAATTTTTCCGCCTTATAGCGAAAAAATGGGAATGATATGTCATGCTGAGCATCTTCGGACGTCAGTCCGATGTAACATTCCTGTCATGCTGAGCGAATGTGATGAGCATGAGCATGACAGGAATAAACACTATCCTTTACACCCCAAAAAACTGCGTAGCCAAAAAAATAATCCCGCTACTTAAACAACGGGATTATCAGGAGTTTAGAATGTTTTGCAAAATCTTTATTTTATAATTTGCTTCTTAGAATTCAACAACAATTCCGTCGGATCCGGCTTGCCGGAAATAATGACTATCTCACCAATTTTCTTAGCACGACCGGTACCCGGAGCAATATCATTCGGATTACCCACACTTACACCTCTGTAAGTATCTACTCTAACGGCAGGTTGTAATGTTGGTTCAGTCTTGTCACCTCCAGCCACAGGTCCGGTAGGTTGTTCCACAATTTGTACACTATCTCCTCCGGCCACATGTCCGGTAGGTTGTTGCTCCGGCGGAAGCTTCTCCTCAACCGGCGGCGTAGGAACATTAATTTTGTGTTTTGCCCCATAACGAACTAACGTTACATCACAATCGTTTACAACCACTCTATTTCCGTTACCGGTAGCACTAGCCAATTCCTGATCTTTAGCCAAATTAGCCAATGGAGCCATCAAGTCAGCACCTTCTTCTTTTGGTTTGCCATCACACATAATATCAAACCATGCATTCATATCCTTGTTGAAAGATGGATCACCATATACCCACTGTCCGCCAACTTTGCGAGAAACGCCGAATGTACCTTCTCCTTCAACTACGATTTTTTCATTAAAATGACCAAGAGAAAGTCTGTGACGATGCAAAACTTGCTCTATCATTTGAATAGGATTTTTGCCGTTAGCAATTTCCGGATGTTCATTCAAATAAACAGCCACATTACGAACAGCGTTAGCATACAACTCATCCGGATTAGCCACTTCCGTTCCCGCAGCATCGGCAACCTTTTGTTGAGCCAAAAGTTTACCCAATTGATTGCGAATAGTGTTAAATTGCGTTTTATTAACACCCAAACCATCTTCATATTCCATCGGCAAACGCGGACTACCATCAGCATCTTTACCAAAGAAATGTTCCAAAGCCGCATTTTCTGCTTTAAGGTTGGCATCTTGATCCGCGGCTGCCTTTAAAGCTTCCATAGCGCCAGTATGCTTTGGATCGCCACTGGAATCTTTCGTCCCAAAAACGAAATTCTTTACTTTCATAAAAATTGAATCGCCTTTTTGGGTATATACCGTATCGCCCTTTTGAGCCAAAACTTTTTCAACTAACGAAGAATCTCTCTGTGTTTTCAGAGTATCCGATAGCTCAGAACCTTTAGGATTTGACATCAAAGGCGCAACTTTGCTTGGTGTAGCATTCAAATTTTCCAAATTGTGTACCTGCCACAAAGCAGCCAAACTGCCAAAACCACCGGCAAGCAGTAAACCTATCCCACTCTGCTTAAAGTAAGCATTATTTTCTTCCGAACGATTAAGTGCATAACCGACACCTTCTCCAACAAATGTGCCCAATTGTCCCATAACAGAACCAACAGTACGAACAATTGCTTGTTGGGTACGAATTATTGCAGCTTTAGTAACTTCTTGAACTTGCGCATTGTTCAAAATCTCTGTGCTACCGAAAAGGTTTGCTGCCACATCAGCATTTTGCGCTAAATATCCGGCTCCGAAACCACTGATAAGCGTACCAATTGTTCCTTTTACCACATAACCAAATTTTTCATGACCATTATCGGTAATTTTCTTCCACGCATTTTTCCAACCTTCTTC
>CADBMG010000068.1 GCA_902795745.1 uncultured Pseudomonadota bacterium | reverse complement strand
TAATCGAACCGCAATCCGGAGTTAGCAATCCTTGAATACACTTAATCAGAACCGATTTTCCCGTCCCCGAACCTCCGATAACAACCAGAGATTCGCCTCGGCGCACATCCAAATCAATACCATCCAAAACTTTTTTCTTGCCGAACGCTTTGTATAAATTGCGAATTTCAATTTTATTATCTGTCATATCTTTAACATCCTATCTAGAAAAAATAACCTCGGTAATCAAATAGTTAAAGATTAAAATCAATATTGAAGATGAAACAACCGCATTAGTCGTCGCTTCTCCTACTCCCTGCGCTCCGCCCTTGGAACGATAACCGTTATAACACCCCATAACAGAGATAATAAATCCAAACACTGCCGCTTTGACTACACCGGTCATAACATCAATAGTTTGCAAATTAGTCATAGTATTATTAATATAGTTTGCCGGATTGAAATCAAGTTTATAAATACTGACTACATAACCGCCGAATATACCGATAATATCGCCAAACAACACCAACAACGGCATAACTATTATTGCCGCCCAAATTCGTGGAGCAATCAAATAGCGGAAAGGATTGGCAGACAAAGTCACTAAGGCATCAATTTGCTCGGTTACACGCATTGTTCCTATTTCTGCAGCCATAGCCGCACCGATGCGTCCGGCAACCATCAAAGCCGATAAAACCGGTGCCAACTCACGTGTTACGGAAATCAGCACAACCAGAGCTACTGCACTCTCGGCTCCGTATTTTGAAATACCCGAATATGTTTGAATTGCAATAACCATACCGGCAAACAATGTCGTCAGCCCGACAACCGGTAATGAATAAAAACCGATATTCATAAATTGACGGCAAAACAACTTGATATAAAACGGAGGTATAAAGCAATTATATATTGCCTTAGCAACAAAACGGGAAAAATATCCCAAATTCATAATAAACGCAACTAACGGGCGACCCAGCGTTTGTAAAAATGCCGTAATATTTCTTTGTCCCAACATCATTTTTTCCTATAACAAAGCGTCATTCATTATCGTTCCGCTCAATTTCAGCGCAACCTTTTCCGGCGCAGAATTTTCCTTAGCATACAAGTCAATTTGAGCAATTGCAAGTCCTAAAATGTTTTCGTGCGCATCTTTCGGCATACGCTCAATTTTTTCCGGTGCATCAACTAACCGTACCACTAAATTTATCGGCGTTTCTTCCAGATATGGAAATCTGACAATTCCTACACCGCGCACCTCAAATAATCCTTTAATTTTCTCAGGAGAAAATCCTATTATTTTATCACCCTCTCGTTGCAAAATAACCACATCGTCGGCAACCAATTGTGCTTTTTTATTCATAATCAAACGCAGTGCCAAATCAGATTTTCCGCTACCGGAAGCACCGACAATCAGCACTCCCTTTTTACACAATGTGATAAGGGTGCCATGAATTTGCTTTTGTTCAAACATTTGCTAACCGAGCCTCTTTTTCCTTATCGTCCGTAACGATTTTAATATGGCGAACATCGTTATTTGCCGTAATATAAAGATTCCACATGTTACGAGGAGTAAACGACCCCATTTTTTCCGGCCATTCTACTAAACTGACACCTTCGAAAAAAGCTTCTTCAACTCCGAGTTCAAAAATTTCCGCGGCATCTTTTAAACGATACAAATCATAGTGATAAATATTAAAAATCGGCGTCTGATATGTTTGCACCAAAGTAAAAGTCGGGCTCGGCACCTCATCAACATCGGTCAAAGTCTTAATAAACGCACGGGCAAACACACTTTTGCCCATTCCTAATGTGCCATGTAATGCCCAAACATCCCCTTGCTTCGATATTTCGGCTAGTCTCTCGGCAATTGCAGCAGTTTCATTTTCGCTGTGCGAAATAAATTCTTTTTCCATTAAAATAACCCTTTCAGCCATCCCATAAATCCGGAATCATCGCCCTCTATTTTAATTTTAACTTTGCGATTTTGAATACGTCTCCAATCCCAAGGTTTATAAAAATGTCCGCGCCATAAACCACGACGATTATCCGCTGCCTGTGCTTCATAAGGTTCGTAAATTGCCGTATGCACCGTATATGCCAATGCCCATCCGGCATTAACCACCACTGCTGCCACATCATATTGTCCATCTGCGGTCATACAAACACCGGTAGTTCGATTGTTTTCTATTTTTCCGACAATGTAGCACTTTAATGACTTATCTTGCAACCAATTTTGCAACCATGTTAATGCCCTTTTACCGCAGCGATATGGTGCACCGTGCCTATCGGCACAAGTTTGTTCGGGATCGGGAGCATCTATACCTAAAAGTTTAATAAACAAACCTTCCATCCGCAGAACACTGGCTGTTACAACAGTGGTCTTTCCTTCCAAATACGGATATTCTGTCGGATTAAAATCGGATTTTAACGGAGTTGCAGAATCTGTGTCGGAAAAATAATTTTTTATCTTATCCATCCATCCTCCGCTGTTATCAGTTTGCGTTAATACAGTCTGCGAATCTGATGATTGTTCAGCATCCAAATCTTGCTTTATATGAGTGTCGATTTCTGCCGAACCGGTATTTTCATCATTATAATTTGTTCCGCTATAATTTTGCGGCGGAGCACTGTCTCCGATAAATCTTCCTCTTGTTTTTTCTTGTCCCAATAATCCCAGGCTGTATAAAATAAATATTACTATTGAACCGATAATTAAAAATGAACTGATAAAACCCATTTCATGCCACATTGCCTGCGAAATTATATACAGCAGAACAAAGGCTACAATAACCGTCAAAAAGCCAAAACCTTGAGCCAGAGCACTTTCGCTCTGAATACCCAAACCGCCGAAATACATTGCATTGATAAAAAACAAAACCAAAAAAAGTTTTTTCCATACAGACATAATTTTCATCCTTCCGGATTTACCCTAACCTGCGGTCATTAGAGCATATATTTTTTGCGAATGCAAGCGATTTATATGTTTTGTAATATTTATGTCAGAACTGATGATAAGTCAGATATACCGATGTTAATTATTTGCCTAATTGTTTACTCTGAATCAACTGACACATGGCTCCAACCATATTTTGTGCTCCTTGACAAACTTCAAGCATATTGGTTGCCAACATATAAGCGGGTGTGGAACATACTAAATTTTTGCGATCGATACAAACATCACTTACTCCTACTTCCTCGTGCACCGCTCCCAACTTTTCAAGTTTTTGAGCTGTACTGCCGCCCGCTCCGAGTGTAAAATGAACTTTTTTATCGGCCAAAACCAATGCTATCAAAACCGGTGCAATACACATTGCTCCTATAACAACTTTTTTCTCCCAACATTTTCTTATTACCGAACGAATACTGGTATTTATCGTACATTCAGTGCCTTTTGTTGCAAAATCGCACCAATTGGTGATGGCTCCCAGTCCACCCGGAAAAATTATGCCATCAAAATCATCCGCATGAAAGTCCTCCAGAGGCAAAATATTGCCGCGAGCAATACGCGCAGCTTCAATCATAACGTTACGACTTTCTTCCATAGGCTGGTTATTTATATGGTTAATTACCGCTGCTTGATCAATATCGGGAGCAAAACATTGAAATGTGCACCCCATGTTTTGCACACATAAAAGGGCAAAAACCGCCTCATGAATTTCTGAGCCGTCAGCTCTGCCGCAACCGGAAAGAACAACCGCAAAATGTGGATTTTTTTGCATCTTTAACTCCTTAAAATAAATATTTATATTGATTTATCCTAATATGACAATATAATACTGTCAAACGGATTTTTTAGAACAAGGAATATAATTTTATGCAAGTCAACCTAACAACATTAAAAAACGGATTACGTGTAGCAACCGTGGAAAGACCGCAAACAGAAACTGTTTCACTCGGCATTTGGGTTAATACCGGAAGTGCATACGAGGCTGAAAATATTAATGGTATATCTCATTTTGTAGAACATATGGTCTTCAAGGGAACGGCTAAACGTACTGCCTTGCAAATATCGGAAGATATAGAAAATGTCGGTGGGCAAACCAATGCTTACACTTCGCGTGAGTTTACCGTTTTTTATGCCAAAATGCTGAAAAATGACATTGAATTGGCAATTGATGTTTTGGCTGATTTGGTAATGGCTCCTACTTTTGACGCTGAGGAAATGGCCAAAGAAAAAGAAGTTGTCGTGCAAGAAATCAAACAGACAAATGATGATCCGAGTGACATTGTGTATGACTATTTTCAAGAAACCGCTTTTGCCAATCAGGCACTGGGAAGAAGCATTTTGGGTCCGGCGGAAAAGGTGCACTCGTTTAATGCAGAAAAACTGCGTGAATATATGGTTAATAACTATGCCGGCGAAAATATTGTCGTATCAGCTGTCGGTAATCTGAAACATTCTGACTTTGTCAAAATGGTGGAAAAACGTATGGGAAGTTTGCACAATAAGACGAATTTTGTTGCCGACAAACAAATATACAGCGGAGGTTTTTCGGCCAAACAACGTGATATTGAACAAGCTCAACTTTTAATCGGTTTTCCCAGCATAGATCATCATAGCAAAAAATATTATCAAGCCACTATTCTTTCGACGATTTTGGGTGGCAGTATGTCATCACGTCTGTTTCAGGAAATAAGAGAAAAACGCGGGTTGGTTTATAGCGTATACAGTTTTACCAATGCGCATCTTAACAGCGGACTGTTTGGTATTTATGCCGGATTGGATGCCGAACAAATTAAAAATTATATACCTGTTGTAACCGATGAAATAAAAAAAATATGTAATGATTTTGTCAGTGATAAAGAACTTAGCCGTGTTAAAGTTCAGTTGAAAGCCAGCGTATTGATGGCCTTGGAGAGTTCATCTTCAACCGCCGAAGTTATTGCACGTCAACAGCTTATTCATCACCGTAATTTACCAATTGCCGAAATAGTGGAACGCATCGATAGCGTAAGCAAAGACGACATTTTAGCAATCGCCCAACAGATTTTCGGGGGAAAACTGACATATACCCTGTTGGGTAATTTAAATAATTATCCCGACTATGAACAAGTTGAAAAGATGTTAATTTAAGTCTTCTACTCACTTTGTTCAATTAAATTACCAATTGCATCGGCTTCATCATCATTGCTGTTTTCAATTAAAGAGCCGATATCATCTTCTGTGTTTTCAATCAAATTGCCTATAGCATCATCATCTTCTGCCGGAGATATGGCAATACCATTTCCGGCAGGAGTATCTTTTACGGTTGTTTGCATAATGTCATGCCAGATTTGTGCCGGAAGATTACCTCCTCCTACTTTATTCATAGGCTTTTCATTATCGTTTCCCACCCATACTGCTGCCACATATTTATTGGTCCAACCGATAAACCATGCGTCACGATAATTTTGCGTGGTACCGGTTTTGCCGGCAGCAAATATCGGCAAACGTGCATTATGTCCCGTTCCCTGATTAATTACTGCTTCAAGCATTATGGTAATATCGCGAACCACCTGCGGAGATAATATTTGTATTTGCGGCTGAACGTTACGAACATAGAGCTGACGTCCGTCATGAGTAGATACTTCATTAATGGTATACGGAATAATTTGTTTGCCGCCGTTTGCCATGACCGCATATGCCGCTGCCATATCCAAAACCCGTACATTATTCGTGCCCAAAACCATTGACGGAGATGTATTAAGCGGCGTGGTTATTCCCATTTTTTCCGCAGTCGCCGCTATATCTTTCAAATACAATTCTCGTGAAAGAGCTACAGTTGCCACATTTAAAGAATTAGCCAAAGCATACGTCAATGAAACATTGCCGTAATAGTGCTTGGTATAATTTTCCGGCTTCCATTTACCAATAGTTATAGGGGCATCACTGACCGTACTGTTAGGAGAAAAGCCATATTGCAAAGCCGTAATATATACAAATGGTTTAAATGCCGAACCGGATTGCCTTTTGGCTTGAACCGCACGATTAAATTGGCTGCGGTTATAATCTACACCGCCAACCATAGCCTTAACGGCACCGGTTTTATCCAAAATAACAATTGCCCCTTCACTCACGTTTTGTCCCTTTGCCGCCGCTATTTTTTGGCGTAAAATACGCTCTGCCGTTTCTTGCAAACTTTGGTCAAGTGTAGTTGCAACAACAACATCTTCGCTCCGTTCGCCCACAATTTCGTTAACAATATCGTAGGCATATTGCGCAAAATGCCGAGCACCGGCAACGCGATATTTCTGTCCGTCACTTATAGGTAATGATAATGCTTCATCATACTCCTTTTTAGTGATAAATCCATGTTTTAGCATTCCTTGTAACACCACTGCGGCGCGCTGCAACGAACGTTGACGATTAAAAATCGGATTGTAGCGCGAAGGAGCTTTAAGAAGACCAGCTAAAATTGCCGCTTCACGTAAGTTTAAATCGTACGCACTCTTATTAAAGTACCAATTTGCAGCTGCCTCTGCGCCATATAATCCCGAGCCGAAATAAACCCGATTCAAATAAAGAGCCATTATTTGATTCTTGCTCAGTTTTCGCTCCAACCATAATGCCAAAAGCAATTCTTGAACTTTTCGTTTAACATTTTTTTGCGGTGTTAAAAAAATATTCTTTGCCACCTGTTGCGTAATAGTTGATGCTCCTTGTGCATAACGCTTACGAAAAACATTGGTAACCAAAGCACGTGATAAACCCCATGCATCAAAACCGCAATGCTTATAAAATCTTCTGTCTTCGGTAGATATTATGGCATTAGTAAGATTTTCCGGTAAATTATCAGGGGAAATCACTTTGGCATAAACGTTGCCGAACTTAGCTATATCACTACCATTTTCTGCCATAATAACAGTTGATGGTTCGCGAGTGCGACTGACTGCCTTTTGAATATCCGGCATGGTCAAATAGCAATAACCGACATATCCGGCTATAAAAATAAACAGCAAAAATCCGGCATAAAAGAGCCATTTAATCAACATCCATTTCCAAGAATGTGATTTTCTGTTAGATTTTTTCTTTTTTACAGCGGTCTTTTTTTTCGCCGGCATTTTTTTACGTACATTTGTTTTTTTCTTTTCGGTTCGGACCATGATATTATCTTTCAATGTTAAACATTTTTTTAATGATAAAACCCAAAAAGTTAACAAGTCATAAAGTTTGGGAGCAAAATACATAAATACTTGGCTTGAAACAAAATATTGTTTATATTGAAGCCAAGGAGATAAAAAATGACCAAGGTTTGTTTGATTGACGGTTCAGGATATATATTCAGAGCATTCTATGCGTTGCCTAATATGACGGCTCCGGACGGTACACCGGTAAATGCCGTATATGGTTTTGTGACGATGTTTATGCGTTTATTAAAAAACATACCGTGTGATTATTGTGTGGTAATGTTTGATGCCAAAAGACAAAATTTTCGCAATGAAATATTTAAGGATTATAAGGCAACGAGGCGCGAAATACCGGAATTGCTGATTCCGCAATTTGACCTGATACACGAGGCAGTTAATGTGATGAATTTGCCATATGTGTTGCAGGAGGGTTATGAAGCTGATGATTTAATTGCCACTTATGCTAAACAAGCAACGGATTTAGGTTATGAAGTTGTCGTCGTTTCCGGTGATAAAGATTTGATGCAATTGATTAACAATAAAGTCAGTTATTACGACGGAATGAAGGATAAATACTTTACCTCTGCCGATGTGCATGAAAAGTTCGGCGTTAATCCGGACAAGGTAATAGATGTTCAAGCACTCTCCGGCGACAGCATTGACAACGTTCCGGGAGTGCCTGGAATTGGCCCCAAAACGGCAGCTGAATTAATTAATTCATTCGGATCATTGGAAAATCTGCTCAATAATGCCGAGCAAATTCCTCAAGCCAAGCGTCGGCAAACGATACTGGATAATATTGAAGCCGCCAGAACGTCATATCAATTGGTAAAACTAAAAGATGATGTGCCGGTAGAGCATAAATTGGAAGAATTTCACTGTGTTGCTCCACATTTGGATACAATCTTGGCATTTATTGATAAACTCGGATTTAAAAGTATTCGCCCGAAAATGGAAAAATGGGTTGAAGAACGTTGTTCATCTGCGGGATTAATTGCTGATAAAGACGAAAATAAAACAAAAACGGTAAAAAGTAAAATTACTCCGGTATACCGAGAAATTACAAATCGCCAAGAACTGGAAAAAATTTATAAAGAAATAATAAAAGCGCAAAAAGTAGCGTTAAATGTGTTATACAATGGCGATGAAATTGATGGATTTGCATTAAGTTTTGAAGAAAATAAGTCTTTCTATCTGCCTTATCCGCAACAAACTAATAATGATGATTTATTTGCTTTTACTGCCACAAAAGGAGAGCTTGATCGCACAACAATAAGCAAATTCATGCAAGCAATATTAAACAATAAAAACATTTTGAAAATAGGTCTTGCTCTAAAACAACAATGGCACTTGCTTAATAAAATTTTTGAGACTGATTTTCAATTATTCCCTTATGATGATGTGGCAATCATGTCGTATGATTTAGACAGCTCTGAACACTCTCATAATTTGGAAACACTGAGCGAATTATGGTTGGATGAAAAATTGGAAACACCAAAACCACCGCTTAAACAACAACGGATAGATTTTTCTGCTCAGGAATTGAATGATTATCGTTTCAAAACTGCTGATTTTGTTTTTCGATTACACAAAATATTCAAAGAACGAATTTTTACCGAACGACGAAATTACGTATATGAGATGCTTGACCGGCGTCTGATGCAAGTATTACTTGATATGGAAACGGCAGGAATTACCGTCGATGAAGTATCGTTGCAAGATTTGAATAAAGAATTTACCGCACAACTGAGTGAATTAGAAAAGGAAATTTATGCACTTGCCGGTGAAGAGTTCAACTTAAACTCACCGCAACAAATAGGAGAACTTCTTTATTCCAAAATGGGTTTGAAAGGCAAAAAAACATCATCGGGACGTTATAATACCAGTGCCGAAGTTTTGGAACAACTGGCAGAAGAAAATGAAATTGCCTCTAAAATCTTAGAATATAGAATGTATACCAAGCTTAAATCGACATATACTTCCGCTTTATTGGAGGCGCGTGACAAACAAAACAGAGTACATACGACCTTCTCGCAAACGGTAGTCAATACCGGTCGCTTGGCATCATCAAATCCAAACTTGCAAAATATTCCTAATAAACCGGGATTGGGGCAAAAAATACGCGCCTGTTTTGTCGCTCGCAAAGGATATAAAATTGTTGCGGCAGATTACAGCCAAATGGAGTTACGTTTATTGGCATCTGTTGCTGATGTTAAAGCCTTAAAAGAGGCTTTTGCGCAAGGTATTGATATTCACGCGGCAACGGCAGCCAGAGTGTTCGGTTTGCCGTATGAGGCCGTTGATAAAGAGCACAGAAGGCGGGCTAAAGCGATTAACTTCGGAATTGTTTACGGTATTTCGCAATTCGGTTTAGCGCGGCAATTGGGAATTCGCCGCGAAGAGGCCAAAAATTATATAGATTCATATTTTCGCATTATGCCGGAAGTACGGCAATATATGACAAATACAATTCAATTTGCTCGTGAACACGGCTATGTTGAAACCCCATTGGGACGCAAATGCTCGGTCTTCGGTATAAACTCGCCGACTGCCCGCACTATGTCATTTGCCGAACGAGCGGCGATAAATGCACCGATTCAAGGCGGCGCAGCCGATATTGTTAAATTGGCAATGCAACGCGTATATTGGGCTTTAAAAGAACAAAATATTGATGCACAACTTTTACTGCAAGTACATGACGAATTGGTATTAGAAGTGCGTGAAAACGAAGTAGAAAAAGTAAGTGCACTATTAAAACAAATTATGGAGAACGTAATTCAACTTTCCGTACCAATGACCGTAGATGTCGGAGTTGGCGATAACTGGCACGCTGCACACTGATATTTATTGCTTTATGTTCAGCTTTTTTAATTATTTTTACACTTTTTGTGCATTATAATGTTACAAAAATGTGAAAAAACAGCTGTATTTGTTTTTGCATATAGCTTTTTTGAAGTGCTTATGTTAGTGTAATATCAGACACAAGTGCTGTAACGGAGACGGTTATGTATATATGGATTTTGTTGGCAACAATTATGGTGGCATTCAGCTTTTATAATTTGTCGCCGCG